>JASLDF010000128.1 GCA_030151635.1 Bacteroides sp.
CAAAAGTAATTTCTTTTACTAGTTCAGAAGCTTCTTTAAGAGAGTATGATTTCCCTGCTTCAATTTTTTCAGCTGCCAATTTTTGATTTTTTGTCAGTTTTCCCATTATAATTGAAGTTTTTAGTTATTTGCGGGAAAGTCACCTTTTACAGAAACACCCATACTTCTAGCAGTTCCTGCAACCATAGTCATAGCTGCTTCTACTGTAAAGCAATTTAAATCAACCATTTTGTCTTGAGCAATAGTTTGAACCTGCTCCCAAGTCAATTCAGCAACTTTCTTACGGTTAGGCTCAGCAGAACCTTTTTTAGCCTTCGTAGCTTCAAGAATTTGAATAGCTACTGGAGGAGTCTTTATGACAAAGTCAAAAGATTTATCCGTATAGTAAGTGATGATAACTGGCAATACTTTACCAGCCTTGTCTTGAGTTCGGGCGTTGAATTGCTTACAAAACTCCATGATGTTTATTCCCTTAGCACCCAAAGCAGGGCCAACGGGAGGTGATGGGTTTGCTGCGCCTCCTTTAATCTGTAACTTGATTAATCCAGCAATTTCTTTAGCCATTTTGTTTATTAATTTTAAAATTTAAAAAAGAGTTAAACAAGCGTAACAACTTATTGCTCCTTTTCTACTTGCATAAAGCTAAGTTCTAGAGGTGTTTTACGACCAAAGATCTTAACCATAACTTCTAGTTTTTTCTTCTCATTATTAACAGCTTCAATGATACCACTAAAGCCACTAAATGGTCCGTCATTAACCTTCACAGTTTCACCAACTACGTAAGGAGTGAAATCATCACTCTCACTTAGTGAATCAACTGTACCGAGGATACGGTTGATTTCTGACTGTCTTAAGGGTGTTGGTTTGTCCATACCACCCAAAAAGCCAATTACATTTGGAGTATTTCTCAGTTGATGAGCTACCTCTCCAACCAAATTTGCTTCTACCAAAACATAACCAGGCAAATAACTTCTTTCCTTTATAATTCGTTTTCCGTTACGTACCTGCGAAACTTTTTCAGTTGGGATCAAGACCTGAGATACATACTCTCCAAGAGAGCTATTTTTCATTTCAGCTTCAACGTACTCTTGTACTTTAGCTTCTTTTCCACTGATGGCACGTAAAACATACCACTTCATCTGGTTCTCAGACATTTATATTCCCTCCTAAATTAATTTGGATAAACAAAACTCTTTAATATTGTACTAAAACAGAAATCCATACCGGCAACCACCAATGCAATTATAAGGGAAGCAGATAAGACTACAACTGCACTTTTAGTCAACTCGGTTCGTGATGGCCACGATACTTTATGCACGAGTTCATCGTAAGATTCTTTAAATACTTTAATAATCTTTTTCATTGTGATTATATTTAGCACGGGAAGAGAGGCTCGAACTCCCGACACCTGGTTTTGGAGACCAGTGCTCTACCAACTGAGCTATTCCCGTAATTATGTTGGCTCCTCAAAAGAGGAACCAACATTGTATTTTAATTACTATTATTCAGTAATTTCAGTAATTTGACCAGCACCAACAGTACGTCCACCTTCACGGATAGCGAAACGAAGACCTACGTTTAATGCAACTGGGTAGATAAGTTCTACGTTAATAGTAACGTTATCACCTGGCATTACCATTTCAACACCTTCTGGAAGAGTGATCTCACCAGTACAGTCCATAGTACGTAAATAGAACTGAGGTCTGTATTTGTTATGGAATGGAGTATGACGTCCACCTTCTTCTTTCTTAAGGATATAAACCTCAGCTTTAAATTTGCTACGAGGTTTAATTTGACCTGGGTGACAAAGAACCATACCACGTTTGATATCATTTTTCTCGATACCACGTAGTAGTAGACCTACGTTATCACCAGCTTCACCTCTATCAAGAAGTTTACGGAACATTTCAACACCTGTAACAACACATTTTCTATCTTCACCAAGACCTAGTAACTCAACTTCGTCACCTACCTTAACAATACCTGTTTCGATACGACCAGTTGCAACTGTACCACGACCTGTAATAGAGAATACGTCCTCTACTGGCATCAAGAATGGTTTATCAACATCACGTGGAGGCAATGGAATCCATGTATCAACAGCTTCCATTAGTTCCAAAATTTTGTTTTCCCATTTTTCAACACCTTCCAAAGCACCTAACGCAGAACCTTGGATAATAGGAGTTTCATCACCGTCGAAATTGTAGAAATCAAGAAGTTCTCTCATTTCCATTTCAACTAGCTCTAACATTTCAGCGTCTTCAACCATGTCACATTTGTTCATGAACACAACTAGACGAGGAACGTTTACTTGACGAGCTAATAGGATATGCTCACGAGTTTGAGGCATAGGACCATCAGTTGCAGCAACTACAATGATAGCACCGTCCATTTGAGCAGCACCAGTAACCATGTTCTTAACGTAGTCAGCGTGACCTGGACAGTCTACGTGAGCGTAGTGACGGTTAGCTGTTTGATACTCGATGTGTGAAGTATTAATAGTAATACCTCTTTCTTTTTCTTCAGGAGCATTATCAATTTGGTCATATGATCTTTGCTCTGAGAAACCGTGTTTTGCTAATACGTTAGTAATAGCAGCGGTCAAGGTAGTTTTACCGTGGTCAACGTGACCAATAGTACCAATGTTAACGTGTGGTTTGGTACGTTCAAATTTCTCTTTAGCCATAGCTTTACTTGTTATTTATTTGATTAATAATCAGCACTTATTTTTATTATCCACTATAATGAGCTGTTATCGGGAATTGAACCCGAGACCTCTTCCTTACCAAGGAAGTGCTCTACCGCTGAGCTATAACAGCCTTTAAAAGAGCGGAAGACGGGACTCAAACCCGCGACCCTCAGCTTGGAAGGCTAATGCTCTATCAACTGAGCTACTTCCGCAATTCTCCTTAATTATTAAATAAATAAGGGTGTGGGCAAAGATGGATTCGAACCACCGTAAGCTCGCGCTAGCAGATTTACAGTCTGCCCCATTTGGCCACTCTGGTATTTGCCCATTATCTTAAAAAGAGCCTCTTGTCGGATTCGAACCAACGACCCCGAGATTACAAATCACGTGCTCTGGCCAACTGAGCTAAAGAGGCTTATACTAAATTTGCAGTCGTTCAAAGACTAATCTAGTTAAAACGACTGCAAATTTATATATTTATTTCATTTTCACAAAATGATTTGCCGTTTTATTTCGATACATTTTTCTCTTTGTATTTAATCAACTGTTTTGTCAGTGCTTCAAGCACATCATCAACAGCCTCTTCGAAACTACCGCAGGCTTTATTTGCGAACAATTCAGTTCCTGGAACATGAATCCTGATAGCCGCTTCTTTATTCTCAGCAGCCGCAGGTTTCAATTTTAAAGACACCTCAACTTTCTGTATGTTATCGTAAAAACGTTCTAATTTATTTGCTTTGTTTTGAATGAAGTCTTTCAAAGACTCTCTTACATCAAAACCAATTGATTGAATTCTTACATCTACCATATTTACCTCCTTGTTTTATGCTCTTGGATGAGCTTGTTTGTAAACTTTTTTTAGTTCTTTAAATGTTGTATGTGTATATATTTCAGTAGCAGCCAAACTTGTATGACCTAATACTTCTTTAATAACCTGTAAGTCCGCTCCATTGTTCAACATATTAGTAGCAAAACTATGCCTTAATACGTGAGGACTTCGTTTTGTTAATGTAGAAATCTCTTGTAGCTTTGTATTTACTAAACTATAAACAAAACTTCTACTAACTCTACGACCACCCTTATTAACAAAAAAAGCCTTATTTAAATCTCCTAGTTCTACATTTCGATCCTCTAAATACACAAACATTCTTTTCTGCAATGAACATCCAAAAGGAATAATCCTCTCTTTATTTCCTTTACCTAAAACTTTTATTTGCATTCTATCCAAATCGACATCGTCAAAATCAAGCCCTATCAATTCTGCCAACCTAATACCAGTAGAATAAAGCATATCTACAATCAAACGATTGCGACTACCTTCAAAACCACTTTCAAAAAAATCACCATCTAACAATTCAGTCATATTGCTCTCTCGAACAAATATAGGCAACTTCTTTTCCGTTTTAGGTCCTGTTAACGAACTTAACTTTTCACTAGCAATTAAGCCTTCCTTATACAAAAAACGAGAATAAACTCGCAGCGAACTTAACTTGCGACGCACTGTAGTTGCCGAATTATTGACCTTAATCAACTCCATCATCCAACTTCGTACGTTCACCACACTCAATGCATCCAATACATTTTCATCATCAGACAGACACAAATACAAATAAAACTGTTCTATGTCCTTTTGATACGCAATTATTGTATGATTCGAATAATTGCGTTCATCCCGAAGATAATTTAAAAACTTTAATAGATACATATATTCGCAATAACATTGTTGTTATAAACGAATATAGAAAAAAGAATTCAATCTTTCTAATAAGAGTTTAGAAATTAATCTTCTAATTCTCTTAATTTTTGCACGTAAACTGCACGTTCTTTTTTAAATCTATTAACAACAGATGGTTTGTCAAATTGTTGTCTTTTTCTTAATTCTTTAACGATACCAGTTTTTTCAAATTTTCTCTTAAATTTTTTAAGAGCTCTTTCGATGTTTTCGCCTTCTTTTACAGGTACTACAATCATTGTTTAATCTTTAAAATTAGTAATTATATTTTCTTGTTTAGAAAAATATTTTAGACTGCAAAATTACGTATAGTTTCTATAATGACAAAACTTTCATTCTTTTTTCCAACAGTTTAACAAAATAAAAGTAGTGAAAATAGCCTATTTTCTTAACTTTGCTAATAACCCCAATAGATTTAAGTATGTTGAGCCCAA
>JASLDF010000187.1 GCA_030151635.1 Bacteroides sp.
ATCATCACCAAGCTGATTCAGATAGCAAATTGGGAAACGAAAAAGAATAGCATTCACAGAAAGCTATTTATAAGAACTACAGTTTCAAAAACATGGAGGGAGTAAAACGTGATTTTAGGGCATAAAAAAAAGCGTCCGTATGTGTGAGGCGGACGCTTTTTTTTTAGTAATTTGATTCTTTATGAATTTGTACAGTTCTTCTTAGTTTTTGGGAAACTTAAGTGAAGTGCACAAAGATTTCAATGTTTGTATCAATTACTGATTAACGTGTATATGTGTAAAATACCCTTCGTAACTTCACAGCCTAAAAGGGCAAATGCTTAATAAAATGAAACGGAATGCTCTTATTGCTCTATCCCAGATGAATAAGTATTCCTGTTTCAAAATCCATTAATTAATCACTCACCCTTAACCTGGTGAGAACAAGACAAATTAAAGCATTATATTTCATATAACCATAACATTCTTTCATTATTTTCCTTTTATTAATTATAATCACAATTATTCTTTAATATTTAGTTCTTAATTAAGAATTAATAGCTATAAATTCATATAGTACTCCACGGGGCTCAAATCAAGGCATCATTAGAGCAATATTAGAATGCTATTAGTCTATACTAAGTATTATTATAGTTGCAATAGCAACTATAACCAACCTTATCCTATTGTAGAACATGCTGTATATATACATATAATAGATATAAAAGTGCTATTAGGTGTGTAGTAATAAAAGAAATTATTCGAAACATTTTTTTATTTTGATTCTAGTTTTTATCTCATTTCTATAAATAATAGCACATTAAGCCCAATATGCAACATTTGTAAAATAATGGCTACAATGTATCAAAGTGATGATATTAGGATTAAATAAAAGATTTTTTTAGTCAATTGAAATATACCTATCCATGTTTCAATATTTCAACATTAATATTATAAACGAAATATATTCGTAACTTATTATTACTTAATTATTTTATTAATTTAACAAGCTAATTAATTTCATCATTTTTTTTTAAACAAAGAACATATTATCTAGTTGCATTATGACTTCATAGTGATAAACAATGGAAGTACATTAAAAACAGCTGTTTGATACTCAATTTGCCTTTTGTTTTAATATCTATTAAGTGATTAAATATTCTCCATCCAAAGTTGGAATACCTAAATCTGTATAACTAATGAGTAACAGCAGATGTTTCCATGAATAAATTAATCGTAATAAAGATTCACCTTAGTATCTATAACTATGACTAGACGCAAAGGGTAAACCTTTAATCAAAAGGAGAAAGCATTCAAAAAGGTGGAGATGAAGCACTATTGCGCAACACCCCCACCTCAAAACTAACACCTAAAATATGTTCTTAATAATTATTTTGGACAATCGCATTTTTTGAAATGTCGATATCACTTTGTGGAATCGGAAATAATTCATTCTTATTCACAGTAAACTTACCTTTTGATTGGAAAAGTTCAACTGCTTTACCCACACGAACCACATCCCAATAACGGAATCCTTCTCCTGCTAACTCCAAACGACGCTCTTTAATGATATTATCATACAGCTCGTCGCCCGAGCCTGTTATGGCTGGAAGACCAACACGTTCTCGAATCAATTTTAAATACGTATGAGCTTCTGCATCATTACCCGTTTTCACACACGCTTCTGCGTAGTTAAGATAAACCTCGGCCAAACGAATAAGACGGAAGTTCACTGGATTATTACGAATTTCCTTAGCACGTTGGCTAGGAGGAAGATAGAATTTCTTGTTATAAAAACCTGTACGATTACGATCCAACTTTGCGAAATCCTCTGCCGACTCAGTTTCTTTAATCATTTCTGGTGTAAGCATAGTTGCATCACGACGAACTTCATCTCCAATTTCATTAAATGCATCTGCCAACTCTTTTGTAGGTTGATTAATACCATATCCATAAGTAGCCCCAAAAGGAAGCATCATCAACACATGGAAGTTTCCGTTATTATTGGATGCACCCGACATATTTGGTGAATCGTATTGGTTAATTTCCAAAATAGACTCTTTACCATGTTCACCTGCAAGTGTAAACTGATCGCCATAATTTTCGACCAATTCATACTCATTACTACTGATAACAGCTAGTGATGCAGCCTTAGACTCTTCATATTTCTCTTGATACAACAACACTCGTCCTAGCATTGCGTAGGCCGCACCTTGAGTAATTCGACCTGCTTGCTTTGCTTTA
Source organism: Bacteroides sp. (assembly GCA_030151635.1). Lineage (GTDB taxonomy): Bacteria > Bacteroidota > Bacteroidia > Bacteroidales > Bacteroidaceae > Bacteroides_E. The sequence continues at coordinate 2,224 of JASLDF010000187.1, forward strand.
TAATCTGCCCCAATTTCCGAAACTTTAGGCAGGTTATTTGCTGCAAATGTAAGGTCGTCAACAATTTGATCATACACCTTTTCTTTCGCAGTTCTAGCCATGTACTTATCTTTCGGAGTTGGTGTATTTACCAGCAAAGGTACATCACCAAAGGCTTTAACCAACTCATGATACATATACGCACGTAAGAAGCGCACCTCTCCCACCAATCTATTTTTATAGTTAGCTCCTTTATTATCAGCAGATGGGAACAAGTTCTCATTCATTGCCTCGATACCATGAATAGCTTGATTTGCTTTATTGATGGCACGATTACAAAGCGTCCAACGATTTCCAATTCGTCCATTATCAGAGTGGTAATCAAAAGCCTCCATTCGTGCATATCCCGTAACGTCTGCATCCGACCCACTGTAGGTTGCATCAGCAGAAAGCACATCGCCAAAACACCACAACCCCCAAGTATAACGGTAGTCTTTCAAATCGGAGAACGCTGCATTTACAGAGCGCATTGCATCGGTCTCGTTTCTAAAGTAATTTATGTTTGTAAACGAACCAGGTTTTTCCTGATTTAGGTCTGTACAAGCTGCAAACAACCCGACTATACCCAGTAGCATTACTACACGTTTTATTTTTGATATTTTCATTCTTTTCAAGTTTAAAATGTAACATTTAGACCACCCATAATCGTTCTCGAAGCTGGGTAAGTACCTATATCTACACCACGGTTTAATGAGCCTGTAATGGTTTCACCAATCTCTGGATCCAATCCCGAATAATTAGTGATGGTCAACAAGTTCTGTGCCGACACGTACACACGTACTTTTTGCAACATTATTTTTGTTGTGAGATGTTTTGGAAGTGTATAACCCAACTGCACATTACGCAAACGAACATACGATCCATTTTCAACATAACGATCCGAAATACGGATGTTGTCATTGGTATCACGACCTGTTAAGCGAGGCACATTGGTATTTGGATTTTCAGGTGTCCAGAAATTCATCATGTCGCGATCTTTATTCGTAACCCCCGACAAGTCGTATGTAAAGTAACGCATCGCATTAAAAATCTTATTTCCGAACGATCCATTTATCAGCATACTAAAATCAAAATTCTTGTAACCCAGACCGATGGTCATACCCATAATTACTTTTGGAATAGGACTACCCAAAGTCGTTCTGTCATTTGTATTCAATCTACCATCTTTATTTACATCTTGAAAGATGACATCCCCAAGTTGCGCATTCGGTTGATATTTTTGAACCTCGGCCAATTGAGCTGCATTTTTAACAACACCATCCGTTTTATAGCCATAGAAAGAACCAATAGGACTACCCACTTGAGTAATCGTAGCATTACCATTACGAATTGTACCTCCAAAAATCTGTCCACTATCGCCCACCGAAGTTACTTCATTCTTCAATGTACTTAAGTTAAAACCAATTTGATAATCAAAATCATTCACTCGATCCGACCAATTCACATCAAATTCAAACCCGTAATTCTTTAACGAACCTACGTTCACATCCGATCCCGACTCGTAACCAAAGAATCCTGGAATAGGTTCTTTAATCAACATATCTTTTGTTTTTCTGTAGTAATATTCTGCGGTCAATGACAATCTAGAATCCAAGAAAGACATATCGATACCCACGTTTGTATTATCCGTAGACTCCCATTTAATATCTGGGTTACCTTGTGCAACACCCACATATCCCGAACTTAGAATATTGTCCGTACCCCATAAATAAGAGTATTGAATATCACCATTTAAATAGGATCTAAACTGATATGGAGCTACTTTATCGTTACCAATTCGTCCCCAACCTACACGGAATTTCAAGCCACTAAGCCAATTTAAGTCTAAGTTTTGCATAAACTTCTCTTGGTCTAATCTCCAACCCACCGAAACAGATGGGAAATTACCCCAACGATTTCCCGAAGCAAATTTTGAAGAACCATCACGACGCATCGAAGCTGTGAATAAGTAGCGGTTATCGTAGTTGTAGTTTACACGACCAAGCCAAGATTGCAACGTATTGATGCGATAGTATCCTTCGCCTAAAGCCGAGTTTTTATCGATTGCTGCATCTAGAATAGCATCTCCAGGATTGTTTAGTGGAAGGTCTTTCTTCGATACATACAGCGATTCATATTTATTTTTCTCTTCCGTAAAACCAACCACTGCATTAATACTGTGCTTCTCTGCAAAGGTTTTATTGTACGAAAGTGTATATTCCCAAACATACGTATCGAACTTGTAATTACCACGACCAACCGAGCTTACAGGCACATTTTGTGCTGCAGACACCGAGTAGGTTGGTTCGAACACATACCCATCCGTACGGCGAATATCGGCACCGAAACTACCACGGAATGTCAAACCAGGGATAATTTCTGCATCCAAGTAAACATTACCAAAAAGGCTATTCGTCTTGTCGGTATTGTGTGAGTGATCAATTGCCGCCACTGGGTTAGGATAATCAATAAAAGGAGATGAACCGTAATTGTTTCTAGAAGCATCCCAAACAGGAATTACAGGCTCCAACTTTAGTGCCGTGTTCACTATACCAACGGTGTTACTACCTTCTAATACTTTTTTACGACGTGCTTGTGCGTAGCTCATGTTCGTACCCACTTTCACACGGTCTTTATAGATGTTTTTAACAATATTTTGACGGAACGAAATACGCTCATAGTTGGTACGCTTTATTGTCCCTTCTTGGTCAATGTAACCCAACGTAAAATTATACGTAATGTTATCCTTCACCCCACCAGATATTGCAAGGTTGTAACTCTGTGTAAATGCACTTTGGCTAACCTCTTTCATCCAGTTGGTGTTGGTATCACGATTCACTTGACTCAAGTCGATGCCTGTTCCACCCTCTGCCACTTTCGCAGCATTCAAAGACTCTTGAAAATCATACCATTGCGAACCACTCATCATCTTGGTGTTGTCGAGCATTTTACTAGCTCCCCAATACGAATCGAATGATACGGTTGTTTTCCCAGCTTCACCTTGTTTAGTCGTAATCAAGATTACCCCGTTTGCTGCACGCGACCCATAGATAGCTGCAGAAGAGGCATCTTTCAGAACTTCGACATGCTGAATATCAGCAGGATTAATAAACTCGATGGTTGTCATAGGTACACCATCAACCACAAATAAAGGGTTTGAATCATTAATCGTACCGATACCACGCACCTTCACGTTGATGCTACCACCAGGAGCACCCGAGTTACTTGACACCATTAATCCAGTACCTTGCCCTTGAAGAGCTTCGGCTGCATTCGTAACCGATTGCTTTTTAATTGCATCCGATTTTACCGAGGTGATTGAACCTGTTAAGTCGCTCTTTTTCATCGTACCGTAACCCACCACGATGACCTCGTCCAACAAATGATCATCTGTTTCCAAGACTACCGTTAGGTTTGTTTGTGCTTTATGGATTGCTTTTTTGTAGCCCATGTAGGTAAATTCCATCGACACACCCAATTTTTCCACTTGAATGGAAAAGTTTCCATCGATATCTGTAATTGTGCCCGAGCCAGTGCCTGCAACAACCACACTAACACCTATCAATGCATCGCCGTGAATATCTTTTACCGTACCACGAACTTCAACTTTTTGCTGCTGATTGTGCTGCACCGAAACGGGTGCAGGATTTGATTTGGCTAGGATTGGTATTGAAATTCCCGTAGAAAGGGTCAACACTAAAAGTGCCTTACCTATTCTAGAAGAAAACCCATTGCCATTCTTCTGATGTTTATACATATTTTAGATTTTAAGTTATTTGTCCATATATACGGCACACACCTAACTTTTAGCTATTCTATTAATTGATTACCATAAACTTTTAGCAACTTCTTAATAGTAAAAATGTGTTAATATATATTTCCGAACCCAAAATATGTATTTTCTGCGAGAAAACGATTGACTCGTAATTATTTATTATCACCTACTCATTTCCTAAACATTTTAATGTATCTATTTAATTGTAGGCTTTCAAGCATAGCATTATGCCTATTTGAAGCTAAAAAAAGCCGTGCAAATTGCTTTGCACGGCTTTTGAATTAGAATCTT
>JASLDF010000195.1 GCA_030151635.1 Bacteroides sp.
GCTTGATAGCTTGAGAGTCTGTGTTACTGTGACTATAAGTAAAGGGATGTAAAGCAGTTTTTACTCCAATAAAAAGTAGTATACAAACTAAAATTGCAGCTATTCCTGCTATGAATCTTTTTAATGTCATAATCGATAACCAGTTAGGTGAATTTGATTTGTTAAATTTCGGCGTAATGTAAATAAATCTGATGAATTGAAAGTTATTCTGTATTTAAAAAGTCAAAGATTTTTTATTGTAAAGCTTTGTTTTTATACTTGAAATGTAATTTGTATTACAAAAAGAAGTAATTACTTTAATTTTAAAGTAAATAAATGTGAGCTGTTTGTAGGTTATACATGGTCTTGTTTTTTTAGATAAAGCGATGTTATATAGTCTGTAATGATATCTAAAGTAAGTTGATAAGATAGAATTTGTCATTTATGATAAATAAATATTGTTTTTTATTATTAGTTTGTTAACTTGTAAAATATGATAAATAAAGGTGTAAAACATACGTACTTCCTTCATTCTACTATCTCACATAGTGGAGTTTATACCCTTGACTTATCAACAACCACCACAACCCCATAGGGGGTATCTGTTTATCTTAGTTCTACAACTTTTTTGCCGTTCTACGAGTGGCGAAAATTATTCATTCAATAATCATAAAATTAAGCCTATGAGAATTTTGAAATTTGGTGGCTCATCAATGTCTAAAGCCGTCAATTTAAATCGTTGTATAGAAATTATCAATCCTAAAAATACGACGCAAGCCACGATATTAGTCATCTCGGCTTTTGAAGATGTAACAGATAACTTGTTACGAGCAGCTCAATTCGCTTCAATACAAGATGAGGCTTACTCTGAATTGATATCTGAATTAGAGAAACAACACATTCAATTGGTTAAAGAAACGATTCCTGTAGCGAATCAAGCTTCTGTTTTAAGTCAGGTTATTCGTAAATTTAATGATTTAGAGGTGCTGTTAAATGGTTGCTTTTTATTGGGAGAATTATCTGCTAAAACATCAGACTTAATTTTGTCGTATGGTGAAAGGTTATCGTCTTTTATTGTATCAGAAGTAATTAAAGAAATTGAGATTGATACTATTCTAGTGGATAGCACTTCGTTAATTAAAACGGATGACCAATTTGGTAAAGCTTCAGTAAATTTCGAAGTTACAAATGCGCGGTTAGACCTTTATTTTGAGGAAAAAAAGCACCAAATTTATGTTGTTCCTGGTTTTATAGGAACTTCTGATAATAACCAAATAACTACGCTAGGGCGGGGGGGGACAGATTATACTGCGGCTATTATCGCTGCAGCACTTCATCTTGATGCCCTTGAGATTTGGACAGATGTGAGTGGCATTTATACCGCAGATCCTCATTTGGTAAAACAAGCTCGTACTATTCCTAGGTTGAGTTTTGAAGAAGCTATGGAATTGTCGCACTTTGGTGCAAGGGTTTTGTTTCCACCAATTTTACAGCCGTTACAGGCTTTAGGTATTCCTATTTACGTTAAGAATACATTTAGACCAAATGATGAGGGCACCATTATTCATCATGCAACAGAAAGTGGAAATACTGTAAGAGGTATTAGCAATATTGACCACGTGGCTTTATTAACAATTGAAGGGCCTGGAATGGTTGGAATGACGGGGTTCTCAAAACGATTGTTTGATGCTTTATCAAGTTCTGCTGTAAACGTAATTTTTATAACACAAGCATCATCAGAATATTCTATTTGTTTTGCTGTTGATGAAAAAGATGCTAGTGTAGCAGAAAAGGCAATTAACAATGAGTTTGAAATGGTTATTGCCGATAAGAAAATTTATCCTGTAACTGTTGAAAAAGAATTGTCAATCATTGCTGTGATTGGCGATCATATGAAAAATCATCAAGGTATCAGTGGTAAGTTGTTTAGTGCTTTAGGGCGTAATAATACAAACATTCGTGCTATTGCTCAAGGAGCTTCGGAACGTAATATATCAACTATTATTGCTCAAAAAGATGTTCGTAAATCATTGAATACTTTGCATGAAGCCTTCTTTGAAGAAGATGTGGTACAACTGAATATCTTTGTAAAAGGGGTAGGTAATGTTGGGCAAATATTTCTTGAACAGATTATGAATCAGCACGACTACTTAGTTGAGAACTTAAACCTTAACGTACGAGTAATTGGACTTGCTAATTCAAAGAAAATGTACTTTAATGAAGAAGGAATTGATTTAAATGAAGGTGTAGCTCTCTTGAATCGTGAAGATAATGTGGTTAGTGGAACTAGTTTTATAGATAAAATTAAGCAGTTGAATTTACGAAATAGTGTATTTGTAGATATGACTGCTAGTGAAGATGTTGCTCGTTCGTACCCTAGCTATTTAAAAAATAGTATTGCTGTTGTTACTTGCAATAAAATAGCATGTGCTTCAGACTATACTTATTATAAACAACTTAAAGATTTATCACGTAAATACAATGCTCCTTTTCTTTTTGAAACCAGTGTGGGAGCTGGTTTACCTATTATTGATACGCTTAAAAACTTAATTGCTTCGGGCGATCGAGTTCATCAGATTAAGGCAGTTCTGAGTGGTAGTTTGAATTTCATATTTAACACCTTCAATGAAAAGATCTCTTTTGAAGAGGCTGTTAAACAGGCGCAATTAGAAGGTTATACAGAACCCAATCCTTTGATAGATTTAAGTGGCATTGATGTACAGCGAAAACTAATGATTTTAGTACGTGAAAGTGGTTACCGAATTGAATTTAATGATGTTGATAATCATTCATTTCTGCCAGCAGATTGTGCAGATGCTATTGGTAATAATGAATTGTATCTTCATTTAAAACACAATCAAAAGTATTTCGAAAATTTGTATAATGAAGCGTCTATGTCGGGGGGGAGATTAAAATTTGTAGCAACTTTTCAAGATGGCGTAGCTAAAGTTGGTTTAGAGAATATCCCTCCAACTCATGATTTTTATCACCTAGAGGGTAAAGATAATATTGTATTATTCTATACAGACCGATACAAAGAACAGCCTCTACTTATTAAAGGAGCTGGTGCTGGTGCTGCTGTTACGGCATCGGGAATATTCGCAGATGTTATTCGTATTGGAAATAAAATGATTTAATGATGGATAAAATAAAAATATTTAGTCCTGCTACTATCGCTAATGTTTCTTGTGGATTCGATGTCTTAGGGCTTTGCCTAGATACAGTTGGCGATGAAATGCACTTTGAAAAAAGTAAGGAAAAAGGACTTCGAATTAAAGAAATACTAGGTGCTGATTTACCTTTAGAAATAGAAAATAATGTTGCCGGAGTTGCTGGTTTAGCTTTATATGAACACTTGAACCCCGACTTTGGTATAGAAATGACGATTTGTAAAAACATTAAAGCTGGTAGTGGTATTGGGAGTAGTGCAGCCAGTGCAGCTGGTGCGGTCTATGGTATAAATGTGCTGTGTGGATCGCCATTGACGAATAAAGAATTGGTTTATTATGCCATGCAAGGTGAAGCTTTAGCAAGTGGTGCTCCTCATGCAGATAATGTGGCACCAGCATTGTTAGGTGGCTTTACCCTGATTCGTAGTTATGAACCACTAGATATAGTTTCAATACCTACACCTTCGGAGTTATATGTGGCAGTCATTCATCCTCAAATAGAGTTGAAAACCAAAGATTCTCGTGCAGTTGTAAAACAACAAGTTAGTTTGAAAAAAGCCATTATTCAATGCAGTAACTTGGGTGGTTTAATTTGCGGATTATACAATAGTGATTACGATTTGATAGGGCGGTCCCTTCATGATGAATTCGTAGAGCCGATCCGTTCGTTACTAATTCCCAATTTTGAAGAGTTGAAGCAAGTAGCCATTCAAGCAGGTGCTTTAGGTGGTGGTATATCTGGTGCTGGTCCTTCTGTTTTTGCATTGTGTAAAGGAAAGGATACTGCACTTAAAGTTGCCCAAGCTATGAAAGAGGTCGTAGCTCATGCCGATTACGAATCGGAAATTCATGTATCTCCCATTAATCCCCAAGGAATAAAAATTATTGTATGAAATTTTACAGCTTAAATAACAACAAGATTGCAGTTTCTTTTAAAGAAGCCGCTATTACAGGTATTGCTCCCGATAAAGGTTTGTATTTTCCCGAGTCTATACCCCAGTTAAGTAAAGAGTTCTGGGCAAGTTTTGATAAATTAAGTCATACGGATATCGCCTATGAAGTTATTAAACCTTTTATTGGCGATGAAATGCCAGAAAACGTTCTAAGACGTATTGTGTCAGAAACTTTAAGCTTCGATTTTCCTGTCAAAGAAGTTACATCAGGTATTTATGCATTAGAACTTTATCACGGACCGACGTTAGCTTTTAAAGATGTGGGTGCTCGTTTCATGTCGCGTTGTTTGCGTTACTTTGTAAAAGAAGAGAAGAAAAAAATTACAATTCTTGTTGCTACATCTGGAGATACAGGTGGGGCAGTAGCCAATGGTTTTTTTGATGTTGATGGAGTAGAGGTTGTGATCTTATATCCCAAGGGTAAAGTGAGTACAATTCAAGAAAAGCAATTAACAACATTGGGTAAAAATATAAAAGCACTTGAAGTAGATGGCAGTTTTGATGACTGTCAAGACATGGTTAAACGTGCATTTTTGGACGATGAGTTGAATGAAATAAACTTAACTTCGGCAAACTCTATTAATATTGCTCGTTGGTTACCACAGATGTTTTACTATTTCTTTGCTTATCAAGCCTTGAAAAAACAGGGTAAACCATTGGTAGTTTCTGTACCAAGTGGAAATTTTGGTAATATTTGTGCAGGCATATTAGCACATCAAATGGGTTTGCCAATCTCGCATTTTATAGCCTCTACAAATGTGAATGATACGGTTCCTCGCTTTATGAAAACATGGAGCTATGACCCTCATGCAACTAAAGAAACAATATCTAATGCTATGGATGTTAGTAATCCCAGTAACTTTGTTCGTATTTTAGAAATGTTTAATAAGGATGGTAAATTGCTGTCAGAACTCCTCTCTGCCTCTTCTTTTACAGATGTACAAACAATTAATCAAATAATGGAATTGTATGCGGAAAAAAAATATCTGGCCGATCCGCATGGAGCTGTGGGCTATTTGGGGTTGAAAGATTATTTAAAGGATTGTCCCAATTCTATTGGGGTATTTCTAGAAACAGCTCACCCTGTAAAGTTTCCAGAAAGTATAGAAACTAAATTAGGTATTGAGATTCCTGTTCCTAATGAGTTACTACCTCTATTTAATAAAGAAAAGAAAACTGAACTTGTCAGCAGTTATGACGAGTTTAAAGCTTTCCTATTGACTAACTAAGTAAAATTGTAATACTATAAAAAAGGTCTTGAGTATATAAACCTCAAGACCTTTTTTTGTTTAATATT
>JASLDF010000081.1 GCA_030151635.1 Bacteroides sp.
TAATTTTAAAACTAATATCGCTGTTCTATTAAATAGTTTTGTACCTATTATAAAGGTTAAGACTCATTAAATCAATAATTATATGCATACTAGAGAAGAGAAAATAGAGGCTTTTGGACGTTTCTTAGACATTTTAGATGAGCTTAGGGAAAAGTGCCCATGGGATAAAAAACAAACCAACGAAAGCCTAAGATCCAATACTATAGAAGAAACCTACGAGCTTTGTGACGCACTTATTAAGAATAATCAGGAAGAGATTTGCAAAGAACTTGGAGATGTACTTCTACACATAGGCTTCTACGCTAAAATAGGTTCGGAAAACAACGAATTTGATATCAAAGATGTTTGTGACAAACTTTGCGATAAGCTAATATTCAGACACCCTCATATTTTTGGTGATAAGAAAGTAGATAGTGTTGATGACGTTTTAACAAACTGGGAAGAGCTTAAATTAAAAGAAAAGGGAGGTAACAAGCGTGTACTCAGTGGAGTTCCTGATGCTTTACCAGCTCTAATTAAAGCATACAGAATACAAGACAAAGCCCGAAACATAGGTTTTGATTGGGAAGAAAAAGAACAAGTTTGGGATAAAGTAAAGGAAGAGTTTTCGGAGCTTCAGGAGGAAATAAGAACCATGCACAAGGATGAAATGGAGCAAGAATTTGGAGATCTATTTTTTAGCATCATCAACGCTGCAAGAAAATATGATATTAACCCCGAAAATGCCTTAGAAAGAACAAATCAAAAATTCATTAGAAGATTTAATTACTTAGAAGATCATACGCTTAAAGAAGGAATACAACTTAAGAACATGACTTTGGAAGAAATGGATAAAATATGGGATGAAGCAAAAGAAAAAGGACTCTAACGAGTCCTTTTTTACTTTTTATTTGTTGGAAGATTTACGTTCCATATTTCTACTGCGATGATGCATTCCTCGAATTATCTGACGTTGAAAACGAGACTCTGCACGCATTACTTGATAAATCTTACTCTTCGGTAAAATCTCTGCAAATCTATAATAATACTCTAAATCCAAATCGGCATTGCTCTTACGCAACTGATATACTCGAATTAACAATTCATTATACTCTTTTTCCGTAGGTTCAAGTTTTGCTTGGCGCATCACATTACCTATCTCTTCGGTGTTAGTACGTTTTTTATCTTGCAATTCTGCGTATACTTTAAAGAAAGCCTCAGCCTCTTTATCCGATAGTTTCGCTTCTGCAATTATAAAATCTCTTTGTTCTTTTATGAACTCTTCTTTTGTTTTTTTCTGTTGATGATATCCACAATCTGCTTTTGCAACGCCAACTGAAAAAAGCAAAACACAAATACTGGTAATAATTCTATTCATCATAACCTTCAATATTTTCACTTAAATAAACATACATAGAATAATCATCGAACATAGCACCTTCAATTGTTTCTTGAATAAACATATCCGATGCAGATTCAATATCCACAACTTCTGCAACCACAACATCTTCTTGAGTAGCAAAAGTAGGTAAAGCAATTTTAATGATTAATGCTGCACCTACAAACATAGCTGCAAGATAAGAAATCGGTTTTAATTTCATCCAGCGCGTAACCTCCTCGACCTCATTATTGGTTATATCCTTTTTCGGTAAAGAATTCATTACACGACTATTTACTGTATCGAAATAAGATTCTGGAGTTTTAAACCCCTCATTTTTCTTGAAAGAATCTAGTTTATGTCTTGTATCCATAACTCTAATATAAATCTTACTTATTAGATGTATAAACACCCAAAAGGTTTAATCATTTTCTTTAAAATATTGCTCTATTTTAGTAACTGCATGATGATATGTAGCTTTCAAAGAACCTACTGTTAAATCTAGCACCTGCGAAATTTCTTTATATTTCATATCATCGTAATATTTCAATAAGAAAACCATACGCTGACGCTCGGGCAAAGTCAATATTGCTTTTTGCAATTTTAAAACAGCTTCATCACCATCAAAATAAGAGTCACTAGTTAATAAGTTATCAACACCTGACTCTGAATTATCTAATTCAATATCAAACTTTGATTTATTTTTCCGAATATGTCCTAAACTCTCATTTGTTGCAATCTTATATAGCCAAGTGGAAATTTTTGAATCTCCTCTGAAAGAGTCCAAGTTTTGCCAAGCTTTAATAAAAGTCTCTTGAAGTATATCATCGGCATCTTCATGCACCAATACTATTCGACGAATATGCCAATATAAAGTTTCACTGTACTTAGATACTAGAGCTTGAAACCCCTGTTCTCGGGTATCCTCGGTAATGAGCAAGGACAAGAGAATATCTTCTGAATACAACTCCATTGATCTATAAATTTACATTAATAAAATTTTATTTATTCCTAAAGATAATTATTCCACAGAATATGTTACCATTTCCTGAGCACATATTACTGGTTTGAAAACAGTCAATGCCTCATCAAGTAGTCGCTGATGGTTAGTATATCTAGCAGAAAAATGCCCAATAAGCATTTTCTTAACACCAGCAGCCTTTGCTATTGTAGCTGCCTGCTTTGCTGTAGAATGATTAGTTTGAGATGCTCTCCCCTCTTCACTTGTAGCAAAAGTAGCCTCGTGAAACAGAAGATTAGTGCCTTGAATAATATCAATAACAGGTTCATAATAGGCCGTATCCGAGCAGTAAGCATAGCTCCTCGGTTGCTGTTCTGGAAGTGTCAATTTATCATTTGCAATCACTTCTCCATCTTCAGTTACAAAGTCATCACCAGCTTTTATCCTTCCCATCCATGAAATAGGTACATTATAATAGTCAATCTGATCTTTACGAATATTCTTCAACTTAGGTTTCTCTTGAAATAGAAATCCTGCACAAGGGATTCTATGCTTCAATGGTATTGTAGAAATAATTAAAGAACGATCTTCATATATTATTTGATTCAACTTCGTATCGTGCTCATGAAAGAATATTTTGTAAGGCAATGGATTACAGAAAAAGCTAAGAGCTGGCTTCATTAATTTTTCCAATCCAATTGGACAATGAATATGCATATCTGCAGTACGCCCCAACATTCCAAAAGTCGAAATTAAACCCAATAACCCAAAACAATGATCGCCATGTAAATGCGATATAAATATTCTTTTTAGTTTAGCAAAGCTCAACTTTGCTTTTCTAAACTGCAATTGTGTTCCTTCACCACAATCAATCATAAATAGCTTCTCTCTAAAATTAACTATCTGAGAAGTCTGATTTAAAACTGTAGTAGGTAAAGCCGAACCACACCCTAATATAGTGACATCAAATTTATCCATTTTTCAAATCTATTTATCTAGATAACAATCACGAAAGAAAATAGTTAAAAAAAAGGCATTTACATTACTGTAAATGCCTTTCTATTATAATAGAAATATAACTTTCAATTATTTGTTACCTTCAAGTTTTTCTTTCAATTCAGCAAGTGCGTCAATATCACCTAGTGTAGTTGAAGCAGATTGATTTTGAATGTTCAAAGTTTCCTTTTTAGGAGCTTTTCTTGCAGGTTTTTTCTCTGATTTAGCTTCAGATGAAGGAGCTGAGTCTTTAGCAACATCTTCGAAGATACGGCTGTGAGAAAGAATAATTCTCTTAGCATCTTTATTGAATTCGATTACTTTGAATTCAAGTTTTTCTTCAAGTTGTACTTGAGATCCGTCTTCTTTAACTAAGTGTTTTGGAGTAGCAAAACCTTCAACACCATAAGGAAGAGAGATAACAGCACCCTTATCTAACATCTCAATGATAGTTCCTTCGTGTACTGAACCTACAGTAAATACTGTTTCAAATACATCCCAAGGATTTTCTTCAAGTTGTTTGTGACCTAAGCTTAGACGACGATTTTCTTTGTCTATTTCTAGAACAACGATATCAAGATCAGCACCTAGTTGAGTAAACTCTGATGGGTGTTTGATTTTCTTAGTCCAAGAAAGATCAGAGATGTGTACAAGACCATCAACACCTTCTTCGATTTCTACGAAGATACCAAAGTTTGTAAAGTTACGAACCTTAGCAGTGTGTTTTGAACCAACTGGGTATTTTTCTTCGATTGATTCCCATGGATCTTGTTTAAGTTGTTTGATACCTAGAGACATTTTACGTTCTTCACGATCCAATGTTAAGATAACAGCTTCAACTTCGTCACCAACTTTCATGAAGTCTTGTGCAGAACGTAAGTGTTGTGACCAAGACATTTCTGATACGTGGATAAGACCTTCAACACCAGCAGCGATTTCAACGAAAGCACCGTAGTCAGCCATAACCACAACTTTACCTGTAACTTTATCACCAACTTTAAGGTTTTCATCAAGAGAATCCCATGGGTGAGGAGTAAGTTGTTTAAGACCAAGAGCGATACGTTTTTTCTGATCGTCAAAGTCAAGGATAACAACATTAAGTTTTTGGTCAAGTTCAACAACTTCTTTAGGATCACTTACACGGCCCCAAGAAAGGTCTGTAATGTGGATAAGACCATCTACGCCACCAAGGTCGATAAATACACCGTATGATGTGATGTTCTTAACAGTACCTTCAAGTACTTGTCCTTTTTCAAGTTTGCTGATAATTTCTTTTTTCTGTTGTTCAAGTTCAGCTTCGATAAGAGCTTTGTGAGAAACAACAACGTTTTTGAATTCTTGGTTGATCTTAACAACTTTGAATTCCATAGTTTTACCAACGAATACATCGTAGTCACGGATAGGACGTACGTCAATTTGAGAACCTGGTAAGAATGCTTCAATACCAAATACGTCAACGATCATACCACCCTTAGTACGGCATTTGATGTAACCTTTGATTACGTCTTCGTTAGCAAGAGCGTCATTAACACGATCCCAAGCACGTGCAGCACGAGCTTTTTTGTGAGAAAGTACTAGTTGACCTTTTCTGTCTTCTTGGCTTTCGATATAAACTTCTACTGAATCACCAATAGTAAGTTCTGGGTTGTAACGGAATTCATTTAGAGAAATGATACCGTCAGATTTATAACCGATATTAACAACAACTTCACGTTTAGTCATACCGATAACAGTACCGTCAACGACTTCACGTTCGCTAACTTTGTTTAAAGTACTGTCGTAAGCTTTTTCAAGCTCATTACGGTCAGCTCCTGATACGAACTCACCTGCTTCATACGCGTCCCAATTGAAATCTTCAAGAGGTGCAATGTTTTTTAAGTCTTCCATTAATAATAATTGTTTTTAAATCTTTAATTCGATTAGACATTATATTGATCTACAAATCGGGTGCAAAATTACAACTAATCAATTAATTGCCCAAAAATATTTGAGAGAATATCTTCGAATAATTCAACTTTAACGTAAAATATGAAATTATTTATGTATTAAAGGTGTGCTATCCGACGATATCCTATCTATTAAACAGTTCAAATGTTATTTTAAAACCAAACTTAGTTGTATTAAAGTTAGCAGTACTAACAAATAATCCTAAATCAAAGATATGAGTACCAATACCATAACCCAACTCGACATAGGGTTTTAACTGATTCATCATTAAAGCATTAATATATATACGTTCTTTTAATATCCACCGAGTAGCACCTCTCAAATGGGGTAAAAGTAAAAATGGGGTTTCATACACAATATTGGCTCTACCATAATAATGCGACGCATTATACCAACGTTCATCTAGAAGCTGGAAAGTTCCTCCAATATCATCATTCCACCCTACCGGTAAGTTTCGTCTGGCAAAATAGACAAAGTCTACAAAATACATTTGCTCCTGATTTGTAAACAAGCCACCACCCAATCGATAATAAAAGTTACGCATTAAACCCAATGGAATTTTATGCTGAATATCAAACTCTACACGCTCATGCTGACCAGTACTTGAAAAGAGACCTTTGATACCTCTCTCCCAGTCGACAGTAAATGTAGGGTATTTTGACTGAAGATATATTTTACGTTTACCATCCATATAATAGTACATTCCAGGTGTATAGGATAACCTCGCACGAGGTGCAACACTTAAGTACCTTCCACTAAAATCATGATCTAAGCCTAAAGAATCCTGATAATTAGTTCGCATAGCATGTCGCTTCTGAGAAGAAATTCCGACTGCTAATTCCAGACCATTTATCAGCTCTATAGAATGCATAACGCTAAGATGTAAACTTTTAAAATAATTCAAATTCAGTTTACTAAAATCAATTGTATCATTCTTACCTTTCAAATCATCCAAAACCTCACTACTATAGATACGGTTACCATTTCCTACTTTTAGTTCTATATTTCCACGTTTTTTAGGCAAATATTGATACTTCATAGTTCCATCCCAATAGAATTCACTTTTTTTGAAACGATACCCAAATGTAGGAACTATTGATAACAACCTATCTCCTCGGAAAAGTTGATTGTACTTTATTTTATACTTATATGAAATTCCATCACGACCACTATAAGATAAAAGAAATGGATTTATTAAAGGAGAGAACTTGACCGAACCTATATCATCTAATCGAACAGTATGATTACTGATTAAAACATCACCTACAGCCCCCCAAAACACAGCAGTCTTTGTTTTTTTCTTCTTGGTAAGAATACTAATACTATCCGCTTTTTGTTTTATATCAAACTCTTCATACAACCCTTGTTCTTTTAGAGATAATGGCACTTTACGGTAAGGTACAAAGTTCTTTTCAACTTTTCGGATGGTGTCATTGGTTTGTAAACTAAAAGAATCAGTCATATCATATTTATTCTTTTGACGAATACGCTTGCTCAATTTATCTACCCGGATATCCTCATAACTGAGTTTCACATTAAAAACAGACTTTATTTTATTTCCTAAAAAACGAAAAGTAGTATGGGCATCGTAAGATAAGGGAAGAAATTCATTTTGATGTCCCACTTCTCCCATCCTGGAAACGTTTCTAAAAACAAAATATTCTGACTGACCTGCAAACTCAAACTCTCGAATACTCCAAACCATATCACTTACTACAAAATAACCCGATACTGTCTGATTACTCTTTGTTTTAGGCCAATATTTAATTGTATATTCTAGATAGTCACCCACACCACGATCAATCCGTTCTAATTTGTAGCGATAATGTTTTTTTGCATTTTTTGAAAAAGGAGATAAAAGCTTATTTCCCAATAAAGATTGAGCATAGATATTTACATTAAAATATCTCAATACCCCTGCACTAGCCCCCTTCAATCTTGGAGTAGTTCCTATAACAGCCACAATACGTTGGTCATAAATATTAGGAGAAGTAAAGTGAGTTTCACTAGAAGTTTCAAGAATGTACTCTCTAATGCCCTTACGAGGTTGGAATAATGCTGGAAGATAACGTAAGAACATATTTTTCCGAACAATATTCAAATTTAATTTCAAATACTCCTCTGCCTTATATTCACTGATAATACGCTCGTAATAGGGCGCATAGAATATTACATAATCCATTATAGAGTCTATACAATGATCATCCGGCGACAAAGAGACATTTGTCCCTCTTGTTTGTG
The DNA here is from genome assembly GCA_030151635.1 of Bacteroides sp. GTDB lineage: Bacteria > Bacteroidota > Bacteroidia > Bacteroidales > Bacteroidaceae > Bacteroides_E. The sequence goes on from JASLDF010000081.1 coordinate 7,503, forward strand.
CACGAAGACCTCCGCATATACACCCTAATAGGCAACATAACAAGCTAATATGCAATATCCTCAGTTTCATAATAAACAAAGATATATATCTTTTTAAGAATCTATTTTCTAAAATCTACTTTTATTATAATCGTTTTTCTTTTGAAAATCATTTTTTAAATAAAAAACGACAAATTACCCCATAATAAATAGGGGCAAAACTAAGAAAAGCATTATTTTTGCAAACAACCCCCATAAAAAAGCACCATTTATGTCTAAAATGCGTTTTTTTGCTCTAAGAGAGCTAGCTACAAGAAAACCTTTAAAAGTTGAGATTCCTTCAACCAAACTATCCGACTATTACGCTAGTCATGTGTTCGACAAGAAAAAAATGAAAGAATACTTACCAGACGAAGCATATCAAGAGTTTATCAGAGGACTGGACAAAGGAACTACCATATCAAGAGAGTTAGCCGATTTAATTGCAAATGGTATGAAGAGCTGGGCTAAAAGCCTTAAAGTAACTCATTACACACACTGGTTTCAACCTTTAACAGATGGAACAGCCGAAAAGCATGATGGCTTTATAGAGCTAAATGACGAATTTGATGCCATTGAACATTTCTCGGGAAAACTCCTTGTCCAACAAGAACCAGACGCTTCATCATTCCCCAATGGTGGCATACGTAATACTTTTGAGGCCAGAGGATATACAGCCTGGGATATTAGTTCTCCTGCATTCGTAGTAGACTCAACACTATGTATTCCAACTGTTTTTGTTGCATATACAGGAGAAGCTTTAGATTACAAAACACCACTACTAAAAGCAATAGCTGCAGTTGATCGAGCTGCAACTAAATTATGTAAGATATTTGATCGCAATATTTCAAAGGTGTACACAAATTTAGGCTGGGAGCAAGAGTTCTTCCTAGTCGATATTGCATTATATAACGCACGTCCTGACTTAATGCTATGTGGACGAACCTTAATGGGGCACTCATCAGCAAAAGACCAACAACTTGACGATCATTACTTCGGTTCTATTCCTCCACGTGTAACAGCATTCTTAAAAGATGTAGAGTACCAATGTCATAAATTTGGCATTCCAATTAAAACAAGACACAACGAAGTTGCCCCCAATCAATTTGAATTGGCACCAATCTTTGAAAATGCCAATCTTGCAAACGACCATAATCAGCAAATTATGGATTTAATGAAACGCATTGCCCAAAAACACAACTTCGCAGTTCTATTCCACGAGAAACCCTATAAAGGAATCAATGGATCGGGAAAACATTGCAATTGGTCTTTAGCTACTGATACAGGCATAAATCTATTTGCACCTGGTAAAAACCCAAAAAGTAATTTGCTATTCCTTACATTTCTAGTAAATGCTTTAATGATGGTTTACAAGAATCAAGATTTATTAAGGGCATCTATAGTCAGTGCTGGAAATCAACACCGACTAGGTGCCAACGAGGCTCCACCAGCCATTCTTTCTATTTTCCTAGGTCGTGAACTTTCCGAAACATTGAATTCTATTGAAGAGTATGTAGGAGATAAAAAAATGACAGCCGAGGAGAAAACGACTTTAAAGTTAGGCATTGGCAGAATACCAGAAATAATTTTAGATACAACAGACCGAAACAGAACATCTCCATTCGCTTTTACTGGAAACCGCTTTGAGTTTAGAGCAGCTGGATCTTCTTCGAACTGTGCCGCAGCATTAATAGCAATCAATGCTGCGATGGCCAATCAGTTAAACGACTTCAGAAAAAAACTAGAAGTTCTAATCGATAAAAACATGAATCGTGATGAAGCTATTTTCAAATTACTTAAACAGCTCATCATAGAAAGTAAGCCCATTCGCTTTGAAGGAGATGGATACTCTGAAGATTGGAAAAAAGAAGCTAAAAAAAGAGGTCTTACAAATATCTGTCATGTTCCTGAAGCCATTTTGAAATATATGGACACCCAGGCTAAAAAAGTTTTCATCAATGAAGGCATCTTCAACGAACAAGAAATCAATAGTCGTGTTGAAGTTGAACTTGAAAAATTTACTAAAAAAATTCAAATTGAAAGTCGAATTTTAGGAGATTTAGCCATCAATCATATCGTCCCCATCGCTGTAATATATCAAAACAGACTGCTTAAAAACCTTATGGGACTTAAAGCTATCTTCGAAGATGACGAGTATAAAATATTAAGTAAAGACCGCATAGACCTTGTAAGAGAAATATCATATAGAGTCAGCTCCATTAAAACGGCTGTAAGAGATATGATTGAAGAACGTAAAACAGCAAATGCCATGAGTTGCTATACAGAGAAAGCCATGGCCTATCACGACAAGGTTATTCCTTATCTTGAAATTATACGTGATCATATTGATCATTTAGAAATGGAAGTCGATGATGAGATTTGGCCACTGCCAAAATACAGAGAACTTCTTTTTGCAAAGTAGAAATATCAAAATGACACAGAAACTTTATCAATTTCTGTGTCATTTTTAGTTATTTTATTTTATATTTGTGCTATATAACATACTTTAAGTAGCACTATGGTCAAAAAGAATTTATCTGATAGTGACATATCGGAACTAATTTCAGATATGTGGTCACTGTTGAATGAAGAGCAGCAAAAAACACTTGCGAGCAACTACATTGTTCAGCGATACAAGAAGAATGAAATTATTTACGACGAGAAAGAACAACCTAATCACCTTATGTGCCTTTTAAGTGGAAAAGTGAAAATCTTCAAGGAAGGCGTAGGTGGTAGAAATCAAATAATACGAATGATAAAACCTGTAGAGTATTTCGGTTACCGAGCATACTTTGCAAGTGAACCTTATGTAACGGCAGCTGCAGCTTTCGAGCCTTCTACTATTTGCCTAATCCCTATGGATGTCATTGCTAAATTGGTTTCTGAAAACTGTGACTTGTCCATATTTTTCATCAAACAACTTTCAACAGATTTAGGTATCGCAGACGAAAGAACTGTAAACTTAACCCAAAAACATATTCGAGGTCGACTAGCAGAATCATTACTATTCTTAAAAGAAAGTTATGGGCTGGAGGAAGATGGATACACTCTAAGTATCTATTTATCAAGAGAAGATTTAGCTAACCTATCGAATATGACAACTTCGAATGCAATTCGTACATTATCTAATTTCGCAGCAGAACGAATTATCGCAATTGATGGTAGAAAGATTAAAATTATCGACCAAGATAAATTACGTAAAATCAGCCAAATAGGATAAACCCTCAAACTATAAGACAATAAAAAAGGACATCAATATGATGTCCTTTTTTATTTTAAAAATTCCGCAACGATTATAAACCGTTTTCAGATAAATATCTTTCAGTTTCCATAGCAGCTTGACAACCAGTACCAGCAGCTGTAATCGCTTGGCGATAGTGTGAGTCAGCAACATCTCCAGCAGCAAATACACCTGGAATATTTGTCTTAGGTCCTTGAGTTGTTTTGATGTATCCTACTTCGTCTGTTTCGATATATGGTTTAAACACATCTGAGTTTGGTTTATGACCAATAGCCAAGAAGAAACCATCAATAGCGATGTCATATTTCTTTTCATCAGCCTCTCCCATACGTTTAACCACATGTACACCTTCAACGCCATTGTCACCAAATAAGCCTAAAGTATTGTGTTCAAAAAGAACCTCTACCTTTGGATTATTCATAACACGTTCTTGCATAATTTTTGAAGCTCTTAAGAAAGGTTTACGAACAAGTAAATATACTTTCTCTGCTAAACCTGCAAGATAAATAGCTTCTTCACAAGCCGTATCACCACCACCTACAACAGCAACAGTTTTCTTTCTATAGAAGAAACCATCGCAAGTAGCACAAGCACTAACACCCATACCTGCATACTTTTGCTCATCCTCAAGACCCAAGTATTTTGCAGTAGCACCAGTTGAAATAATGATTGTATCTGCTTCGATTACTTTCTCATCATCAATAGTTACTTTATATGGAGCTTTACTTAAATCTGTTTTAGTTACCATTCCGTAACGAATATCAGCACCAAA
>JASLDF010000045.1 GCA_030151635.1 Bacteroides sp.
GATGGAAAATAAAAGCTTAGTAAGCCTTGCTGAATACTCAAAAGAGAAGATTCTCTATCTCTTAGATATGGCAAGCCGATTTGAAGAAAATCCCAACCGCCGCCTTTTAGAGAATAAAATCGTAGCCACCCTTTTTTTTGAACCCTCAACCAGAACACGACTCAGCTTCGAAACAGCTGCTAACCGATTAGGCGCACGAGTTATTGGTTTTACAGATCCAAAAGCTACAAGTTCTTCAAAAGGAGAAACCCTAAAAGATACGATTCGCATGGTCAGTAATTACGCAGACATCATAGTTATGCGACATTTTTTAGAAGGTGCTGCCCGTTATGCTTCTGAATCCACTCCTATTCCAATAGTAAACGCTGGCGATGGTGCCAATCAACATCCATCTCAAACCATGCTGGACCTCTACTCTATTCGAAAGACACAAGGAACACTAGAAAATCTCAACATATTCCTAGTTGGTGATTTAAAATTTGGAAGAACCGTACACTCCTTGATTACTGCTATGAGACATTTTAATCCAACCTTCCATTTTATATCACCCGAAGAACTTAAAATGCCAGAAGAATATAAGCTATTCTGTAAAAACAACGGTTTAAAATTCCAAGAACACACTTCCTTTACTGAAGAAATTATAGCAGATGCAGACATCTTATATGTAACAAGAGTACAAGGAGAAAGATTTACAGACTTGTTAGAATATGAACGAGTTAAAAATGCATATACCCTTCACAATAGCATGTTGAAGCATACTAAAGATAATTTACGAATACTTCACCCATTACCTAGGGTTAAAGAAATATCTTATGATGTAGATGAAAACCCTAAGGCCTACTATTTTGAACAGGCACTAAACGGTGTTTTTGCACGTCAAGCCATTTTATGCGATGTATTAGGTTTAACCATTGAAGATATAGACAATTATGACAAAAAATAATCAAGCTCTACAAGTAGCCGCATTAGAGAACGGAACTGTAATCGATCACATTCCATCAGAAAGTTTATTTACAGTAGTTTCATTACTCAACCTCGATGAAATATCAGACCGAATCACGATTGGGAACAACTTCAACAGCAAAAGGTTAACAAAGAAAGGTATCATTAAAATTGAGAACAAATTTTTTGATGAAGATGAAATTAGTAGAATATCTATTGTTGCACCACATGCTCGACTAAACATTATTAGAAACTATGAAGTAGTTGACAAAAAAGAGATTGAGATGCCCGATAAATTGCGTGACATTATTAAATGTGCCAATCCTAAATGCATTACTAATAATGAACCTATGCCTACATATTTCCATGTCATTGATAAAAACCACTGTCTAGTAAAATGCCACTATTGCGAGAAGGAACAGAATAGAAAAGATTTCGTCATAAAGGAACCAACTATTAAGTGATAGGCACTCTTTAATTTTGATTATTCATTTATTAATACGTATTTTTGAGTAACAGAATCTTACGCTCAACCAAATATGAAAAAAGTTTTTACTGCGTTACTATTAATATTCCTGTCCTCTTCACTCTTTTCTCAAGAAGTGATATTAGACAACGTAAATTCGACAGTAAACAACCGTCGTGTCAACATTGGACTCAAGACTGGCTTTACGTCAACCATTTACTTAACTTCTAATTTTCACTACAATGGAATTAAGATTAACAATGTACAGAACAACTATAAAATTGGATATAACACAAGTTTTTTTCTAAGATTCAACCTCAAGAAACATTTTATACAACCTGAGTTTTCCTACGTAATTAATCGTTGTGAAATTCAATTCAATAGAGATGGTTCATATTTCTTAGGAAACCCATCTGAATATGCAACAATTACATCAAAGATTCACAGCCTTGACTTCCCTATATTGTATGGATATAATTTCATAAAACAAGGAATTTATGGGATGTCTTTCTTTGTAGGACCAAAGGTTAAATTCAATTTAAAACAAAAGCAAGACATAAGTTATAAAAACTTTGATGTGAGTAATTTTGAAGAGAAATTATACCCACTTAATGTAGGTCTAACTGTTGGGTTATCCGTATATATATCTAAAGTATTTTTTGACTTCCGATATGAACAAATTCTACATAACATTTCTAAATCTGTATCTTATGCACTACCTGAAGGCATTGAGTCTTTTGGACAAATAAAGCTACACAGACGAGATAATATGTTGAGTTTTTCTTTAGGAGTTATTCTATAATACATATAAATATTTTGCAAACTTTATATCTAATACACTTAAAAATTATTTAGAATGAAAAGAGACAACGTAATTTTCGACATTATCGAGCAAGAGCACAAAAGACAATTAAAAGGTATCGAATTAATTGCTTCTGAAAACTTTGTGAGTGATCAAGTAATGGCTGCAATGGGTTCTTGTTTAACCAATAAATATGCAGAAGGATATCCTGGCAAAAGATATTATGGAGGATGTGAAATAGTGGATAAAAGCGAGCAATTAGCTATCGACCGATTAAAAGAGCTTTTCGGTGCAGAATGGGCTAATGTTCAACCACACTCTGGTGCACAAGCAAATGCTGCTGTTTTCTTAGCAGTACTTAAACCTGGAGAAAAGTTCATGGGACTTAATCTAAGCCATGGTGGTCACTTATCTCACGGCTCATCAGTTAACTCATCTGGAATTATTTATACCCCTTGCGAGTATAACTTAAATAAAGAAACAGGTCTTATCGACTACGATGAGATGGAAGAAATCGCTATACGTGAAAAACCAAAAGTAATTATTGGTGGTGGTTCTGCTTATTCTAGAGAATGGAACTACAAACGCATGCGTGAAATAGCCGATAAAGTAGGTGCTTTATTAATGATTGATATGGCTCACCCTGCTGGTCTTGTAGCTGCAGGTCTATTAGATAATCCTGTAAAGTATGCACACATAGTTACTTCAACTACCCACAAAACCCTTAGAGGACCTCGTGGTGGTGTCATATTAATGGGTAAAGACTTCCCTAATCCATGGGGCTTAGCAACTAAGAAAGGTGAAATCAAAATGATGTCACAACTTTTAGACTCTGCTGTATTCCCTGGTATGCAAGGCGGTCCCCTAGAACACGTAATTGCTGCTAAAGCAGTGGCATTTGGAGAAGCGCTTCAACCTGAATTCAAAGAGTACCAACTTCAAGTGAAGAAAAATGCTCACGTTCTTGCTGAAGAGCTTAAGAAAAGAGGATTTATTATCGTATCGAATGGTACAGATAACCACTCTATGCTAGTTGACCTTCGCTCTAAATACCCTGATTTAACAGGTAAAGTAGCAGAGAAGGTATTAGTAGAAGCTGATATAACAGTTAACAAAAACATGGTTCCTTTTGACTCTAGATCTGCATTCCAAACTTCTGGAATTAGACTAGGAACTCCTGCAATTACAACCAGAGGAGCTAAAGAAGACTTAATGGTCGTTATCGCAGAATTAATTGAAACTGTTCTTTCTAATGTAGAAAATCCAGCTAAAATTAAAGAAGTTAGAGAACGCGTTAATCAATTAATGTCTAAATATCCAATCTTTGCTTATTAATATATATGCTTAAGATTTAAAATAAAAAAAGGTCCTTTATATTAATATAAAGGACCTTTAAAATTGTATACCTCTCAATTACTTAAATAGAGATATTCACACTTAAAAATTAGGTTTAGGTTCAAATAAAACTTACTTATTTTGAATAGATACTGTAAAGGTACATTTTTATTCTACATAATCTCATTATCCTGCAACTTATTTTCAAATACACGTCTTTATTTTTCATAAAATACTCTTACTAAAAGCCTTTAAGGAGTTATTTAAAGTAATATGACGTAATAAAGTCATACATATTACTTGCTATATACGGACATTAAGTACTTTATTTTGTTATATCTTACTGCAATTTAGAAATCAAACATTTCATATTTCAACTAGCTACACTCTCAATGTTTACAAACTACTAGCAAGCGACTTCCTAACCATTTTCATAAGGGACAAGCACAACTAATTATTTACTATAAGTAAACGAATGAGTTTGTCATTAACAGAAAAATGGCAAGTCTAATATAATCATATCTAGACCTGCCATTTTGAAATTTATTTTCACAAGATTACTTGATGATGGTTTTATTTCCCAAATCAACATCATACAATCCTATTTTTTAGCTTAATCCTTCAATTTCTCCATTTACGACATCAATTCGTAATGCTTGTGGAGATTTAGGCAAACCTGGCATACGAAGCATGTTACCAGCAATTGCTACAATCATTTCAGCACCGTTGTTAATTACAAAATCACGAATTTCGAAATCAAAACCATCTGCAGCACCATACGCCTTATCATCTGCCGAGAATGAATATTGTGTTTTAGCAATACATACTGGATAATGAGAAACACCCATTTCATTAATTAGGGTAATCATTTTCTTTGCTTTAGCAGCATAGTTGACGCTTGCCGCACCATATATATTTTTCGCTAACTTTTCAACTTTTACTTCAACAGAGTCCATTTCATCGTACGCAAATTTTAAAGGCTGTGAAGGATTCTTTTCGATTGTATCTACTACTAGTTTAGCCAATTCAACAGCTCCTTCTCCACCCTCAGTGAATGCATTATTTATAGCAAAGCCAACTCCAAGTTCTGCACAATGTCTTTTGATTAAATCCATTTCTTCATCTGTATCAGTAGCAAATCTATTAAATGATACTACAACAGTTTGTCCAAAAGATTTTAGATTACGAATGTGCTTATCAATATTTTCAAAACCTTTCTTTATACCCTCAATGTTTGGTTCTTTAATTGCATCTAAGGCAACACCACCGTGCATTTTTAAACCCTGTGCTGTAGCTACAATAACGGTTAATTTAGGCTGAAGTCCAGCTTTACGACACTTAATATCATAGAATTTCTCTGCACCCAAATCAGCACCAAAGCCAGCCTCCGTAATGGTGTAATCTCCATAAGTCATCGCCATTTTTGTAGCAATAATAGAATTACAACCATGTGCTATATTAGCAAAAGGTCCACCATGAACTAATGCAGGGCTACCTTCTGTGGTCTGCACCAAGTTAGGGTTTAAAGCATCACGCAATAAAACTGTAATTGCACCTGCAATCCCTAAATCCCTTACTGTAAAAGGTTTATTATCGTAAGTATAACCTAAAAGTATATTTTCAATTCTTCTGCGTAGGTCAGCTTCATCAGTAGCTAAACAAAGAATAGCCATCAACTCCGAAGCTGCAGTAATATCGAAACCTGCTTGACCAGTAATTCCATCAGTAGCAGCTCCCAACCCAACAACAACATTACGTAAAGAACGATCATTTACATCTAATACACGACGCCATAGATTTTCTTTCAAAGCAAATCCTGTTGCACGATTTTGATAAATGTAGTTATCGAACAACGCTGAAATCATATTATGCGCCGAAGTAATGGCATGGAAATCTCCTGTAAAATGCAGGTTGATTTTTTCCATTGGAAGAACTTGAGCAAAACCACCACCGGCAGCTCCACCCTTCATTCCAAAACATGGACCTAAAGAAGGTTCACGTAAAGCTACAAAAGCTTTTTTCCCTAGTTTTTGCAATCCTAAAGCCAAACCTATTGAAACAGTTGTTTTACCAATACCTGCTTTCGTTGCAGTTATGGCTGTTACTAAAATTAGGTTGTTCTTTTTGACCTTTTCTTCATCAATTAAATTAATGGGCAACTTAGCTATGTATTTTCCGAAATTTTCAATTTTATCTACCGGAATCCCTACATTCTTAGCTACTTGATTTATTTCTTGAAGCTTAATGCTACGAGCAATTTCAATATCACTTTTCATATCTAAATCAGATTAAACATTAAAATATAACTAATACCAAACAAATATAATAACAATAAAGCACTTATA
>JASLDF010000053.1 GCA_030151635.1 Bacteroides sp.
TACGTACTCGTAGAGGTAGTAAAAAAGTAAACTTTATTGCACTTAATGATGGTTCTACAATTAATAATGTTCAGCTAGTTGTTGACCTAGAACACTTCGATGAAGAATTGTTGAAAAAAATAACTACTGGTGCATGTCTTAGTGTAAACGGACTTTTGACTGAATCTGTAGGTTCTGGTCAAAATGCAGAAGTACAAGTTACAGGAATTGAAGTGTATGGTGAGTGCGACAATACTTATCCTCTTCAAAAGAAAGGTCACTCTCTTGAGTTTTTGAGAGAAATTGCTCACTTAAGACCAAGAACAAATACTTTTGGTGCAATTTTTCGTATTCGTCATAACATGGCTTATGCAATACATAAATATTTTCACGATAAAGGTTTCTTTTACTTCCACACCCCTTTAATTACAGCTTCTGATGCTGAAGGTGCTGGTGAAATGTTTCAAGTGACTACGCTTGATTTGAAAAATCCTCCGAGAACTGAAGATGGAGAGATTGATTACTCTGAAGATTTCTTTGGTAAAGAAGCAAACCTAACAGTTTCTGGGCAATTGGAAGGTGAGTTGGCGGCAACTTCATTAGGTTCTATTTATACATTTGGACCTACTTTTAGAGCTGAAAACTCAAATACTCCAAGACACTTGGCAGAATTCTGGATGATTGAACCTGAGGTTGCGTTTAATGAGCTACTAGACAATATGGATTTGGCAGAAGACTTTATTAAATATTGCATCCAATGGGCACTTGATAATTGTCGTGATGATGTACAGTTTTTGAATGATCACTTTGATAAAGAATTAATAGCTCGTCTAGAGAGCGTTGTGAAAGAAGATTTCAAACGTTTAACATATACTGACGGTATTGCTATCTTGGAAGAAGCTGTTGCTAAAGGTCATAAATTTGAATTCCCTATTTTCTGGGGTGCAGATTTAGCTTCAGAGCACGAGCGCTTCTTGGTAGAAAATCACTTCAAACGTCCGGTAATTTTGATTGATTATCCAAAAGAAATCAAAGCCTTCTATATGAAACAAAATGAGGATGGTAAGACTGTGAAAGCAATGGATGTTCTATTTCCTAAGATTGGTGAAATTATTGGAGGTTCTGAACGTGAGTCGAGCTATGAGGTGTTGAAGCAAAGAATTGAAGAACTTAATATTCCTATTAAAGATATGTGGTGGTACCTTGAAACTCGTAAGTTTGGTACATGTCCTCATGCTGGATTTGGTTTAGGTTTTGAAAGATTATTGTTATTCGTAACAGGTATGGCTAATATCCGTGATGTTATTCCTTTCCCTCGTACACCGAATAATGCTAATTATTAAAAGAAAAAAGTAGGGTGTTTAGGCTACCCTAATTTTATAAACCCCTCGTTACAATATTTTGTAGCGAGGGGTTTGTTGTTTCTATCTCATCATACAATACTTTCTTTTAGAAAGGTTTCCTAGTGCGTTTAATAGCTGTTTAATCCGTAGTCGTTTATAATCCCTATGATGAGTGAGTCTTCTTACTGAGAAGACAGGCATCTCTTACTAAGAAGACAGAGTTATCTCCCTATGATAGAATTAGTACTTCAAAGGGTTGGATTCGTATTCTTTGTTTTGGGATTTTTTTTCTTGCTTGATTGGTCTGGTTTTAAGTTATACTTAGTTTTGAATGTGCGTTTTTTTTGGGGGATAGGTGTAGAAGAGTAAAATTCTTGGTAAGTGTTTTTAGAAGAATATTCTGACTATTTCTGTGCTTTAAATGATTGAATTTTATGATAGTACAACTGATTATTCCTGTGGATTTAGTTCTTTCTTTTTTTTAGTTGACTTTAGGTATTATAGTTGTTACTTTATTTTAAACTAGGAGCTTATTTAGTTTTTATAATTGATTAATATCTTTGTTTGCAAGTTGCTTGGAGTTGGAATTGTTGAGTTGTGTATTCTAAGAAAATATGTTATTGGTATTGTAGGTTTAAATCAAAAGTGGGGTGGTGATCTTGATTAATGTCTGTTTGTTCAGAAATTATGCTGTCTGCATATTATAATCTTAATCGGGTATGTTGAGAATGTGAGGTCCTGAAAATATAGGTAAATACTTCGTGGATGCAGTGTGTAGTTTAGTTATCTGTAAATATAAATGGTTTTAAACGGTAAGCGATTTATATACAGGGTGTAATAGATAAGGTCCCTGATGTTGTGTATACTGTGGAGGTTAAATGTGTTTTATTAGTTTAATTGAAGGGGAAGTCAATCTTTCTTTTATTTGTATTGGTTATTCTATCTCGTAAAATTTTCAATATTAAATGGAGATTATATTGTTTATATATCACATAGCCAGTAGTCTAATGTCTTTAGACGGATTGAGTAGTCTTGATAAATTTAGGTAATAAAAAAGAGGTATTTCTTATGAAATACCTCTTTCGTGATCCGCCTGGGGCTCGAACCCAGGACCCCAACATTAAAAGTGTTGTGCTCTACCTGCTGAGCTAGCGAATCATCTTATTGCTGTTTAGCGAGTGCAAATATAGGGGCTTCTTTTTTATTCTCCAA
>JASLDF010000098.1 GCA_030151635.1 Bacteroides sp.
CTCCGATATTTCTATCGAAGCTTTAGTGCGGGTGAAGGGACTCGAACCCCCACGACTCGCGTCACTAGATCCTAAGTCTAGCGCGGCTACCAATTACGCCACACCCGCAAGTGCTTTGTTTCCTTTAGCGATGCAAAGATAAGCGTATTTTTTTTCTATGCAAAACAAATTACAAGTTTTTCTTAATTTTTTCTCTTGCAGCCTCAATAATTGTATCAATCTCTTTTCCTTTGTCTTCCAAAGTAAGTTCAACTTCAATATCTGGATCAATTCCAAATTCAATTTGTTCCATCTTTGATGATAACATTGGGCTAGCAGAAAAACGAACAGTCCAGCCATTTGGCAATTCAGAAGTAAAAGGTAATCCACCACCACCACCAGTTTTATCGCCCATTAATGTGGCATTAGGTAAACAACTCATGCTGTTAGCAAAGTCATTGGCTGCACTATAGGTTCTTCTATTGGTTAATACTACTACTGGTTTTTGCCATTTAATGCCCGAGGTTGGTTTTAAATTGATCGGATAGGGATTTGAGAAGTCATTGTGTCCTTTACCTGTTTTATGAATAATATACCCAGTTAGAACTTCCTTATTGGTAAAGTGAGATGCTATAATCGCAGAGTTTGTAACACTTCCACCCCCATTATGTCTAACATCAAAAATGATGCCATCACATAGTGCTAAGTGATTCAAAATATGATCCATGTTACCATGTCCAATTGGCGACATAAAGCTAGAGTAGTAAATGTAACCAATATTATCTTCCAAAATATGATATTTAATACCACCTGCGATACGGTAATTGTTACCTAAATATTTTTCGATGATAGACTCTTCAAAATTTCTCTCGTAATCCTCATACCAGCTCCATTCTCTTCCTAAGTTAAAAGTACTTGATAAATTTACATGTCCATCTTTTAATTCTTTTAACATGTCTACAAGTAGATCGAACAATGCATCGTTCGACATGTTATTCTTTACTCGAGGTAAGTATTTATCATATATAGCTTCCCAATCAATATTCTTATAATCTAGAAAACAGTACTTTTCATCTATTATTTTCCAAAGCGCATCATAGTTACCTTGTGGGCTATTGTTTACAGTATCTTCTCTATAGCATCCTGTTGAGGTTATTGTAATCAAAAGTAGAAGAATCGTATATTTAAACAGTTTATTTAGCTTCATAGGGCTTCAAATTAATAGGCGTTAAGATGTTGGTTTTTACTCAAAACGGGTTTGTTTCTCAGCTTGTATAAATTATGAACAAAGCCAACCATAAATGTATGGGTATAGATGTGTGATTCGATTTTATTTAATTTAGACTGTTGAATATCCATGACATAACTAACTCTAAGAGTTACTTGACGAACAGGAAAATCGACTGTGAAAAATTGTCTAAAAGATGGTTGGTTGTGAAGTGATGTAAAGTTGAAAATATTACTATTATTTCCTACAGAGAAAATTTCATAGTAAGACTGTCCATAATGAGGAGAAAACATCATACCCATCAATGGTACATTCAATTGATAGCGTAGAATTAGTGGATATTGTTTAATCTTAGTATGCCAAATAGCCATTCCCGAGCCAGCTAAGTTTAGATAAGCCTTGGCTGATGCAGGATTGTTTCCATTCCTAAGGTTATAAATAAAACCTAAGTTGGCATCAATTAACCCCCCAGCTAGCAATTTGAAATTTGGGGTGATGTTGAAGTTATAATGGAGTCCATAATTCCAATTAACCATTCCAGAGAACGAGTTGTTATTATTTACATAGTTCTCTGTATAAGAGATGTTTGTTTGCAGATGGTTCTGAATCGACACATTCTTTATGCGATTGGTCATTCTCATTGACTCTCTTGATATTCTAAAGTCTACTCCTTTATATTCCTGAGGAGATAGATAGGTGTCAAAAACATTGGCATGCCCTATACCAAAAGATAAAGCTCTATTGATTTTTTGAAAATCGGTATTGATATCTAGTTTGTCTTCTGTTTGAGCTATGGTGTTCCCGATAAATAGAGAGAACAAGATACTCATGAAAAATATTTTTCTCATATTTTAGTATGGGTGAAACTTAAAACAGTTCCATTTGCCCTTTTTGATTAGAGTTACTGTCGTCCTCTTTGTTGTTTTTACTCTCTGAATTTTCGATTACTTCTTCTATGTATTCAGGCTCTTCAACTTCTCTTATAGGTGTGATATCTTCTATCTTTCCTACTTTATAGGTAGTTATTCGTTTACCTTTGGCTCCAAAACCTTTTTTGTCGATAAATAAATCGGCATCAATGGTTATTGATTCTCTGTGTTTATCTAGCCCTCCGAATATGATTTTTAATATTGGGTTTTGTTTATCTGTAAGAATTAATTGTTCACTTTTCTCACTACCTAGATAGTTCTCGATTTTAGAGGTATCTTCGAAGCTAAAACGTTTTAAATAAGGCATGTTTTTGTTGTTGGCATCAAATAAAGCTGCCGTCCACACTTTTTCAGTATCAAGCTTTTCAATCAATTGAATTTTACCTTCAAAGTGATTTGTTAAGTCGTATGAACAAGTATAAAAATTACCACGCTCTGTAATGACTAAAATGCGATCATCTTCAGTAAATTCTCCTAAGTATTTACCACGTTCGTCATGATTAAGCTTTTGTACATCCGGGTCGAACCAAACATTAACTCCTCCCAGTGTTGAAACTCCTTGTTCTTTCAGTGTAATTTTGCGAATGGGTTTCTTTGAAAGAATATTTCCTTTGGCTTGTCTTCCCTTGATAGCAATTTCGCTGAAATCTTTTTCAAACTCGGTTTTGCGAGCAAAGCGTTTTTGGCCACGTTTCATTTTTAAAGCCACGTGTATAACTTCGGCTTCACCATTTGGATTGGCACTGAAGTATGACACCTCCGACTTTGGAAGCCCTTGAGTAATGTCATAATCTTTATCTCGAATTACACCATTGACAGCAAAACGTTTGATGTAATAGGTTGCATCTTCGCCACCATCACGATAAACTACATTGTAAATGGTTCGTTCATCGTTTTTGTTAAATACATCGATGTGAATAATATCGTGACCAATGAATTTTTTATCAGCCACAGGGGTGATTAAATATTTACCATTGCGATAAAAAATAATAACATCATCAAATTCAGAGCAATTATTGATTAGCTGACCTGCTTTTAAGTCCGTACCCATAAATCCTTCTTCAGGATTAAATAGTAGTTTTAAGTTGGCTTCGGCTACTTTAGTTATTTCAATTGCATCGAAACTTCTAATCTCTGTTTTTCGAGGAAATGCTTCACCATATTTTTTCTTCAGCATATTAAACCATCTGCATGTATAGTTAACCATGTTTGATAGTTCTTTATCAATGAGTAGAATCTCTTCTTTCATTTTTGCGATTAACTCTTCCGCTTTGTCCGAATTGAATTTCAAAATTCGTCCCATTTTTATCTCCATCAACTTCAGGATGTCTTCTTCAGTGATTTTGCGTACAAAAAGGTTGTAGAATGGTTTTAATCGAGTGTCTATATGTTTACAAGCGACTTTTATCGTAGCAGCTTGTTCAAATTCTTTATCTTTATAAATGCGTTCCTCAATGAATATTTTCTCTAAAGATGACATGTGTAAGCTCTCTAGCAACTCATCTTTTCGTATTTCAAGTTCTAGTTTAAGAAGTTCAAGTGTGTTATCTGCACCTTTTTTTAAATTATCGCTAATTGTCAAGAAGTGAGGTTTATTTGCTTCAATTACACAGCAGTTTGGAGAAATGCTTATTTCACAATCCGTGAAGGCATAGAGTGCGTCAATGGTTTTGTCCGAAGATACACCGCTAGGTAGGTGGATTAATATCTCTACATTTGCCGATGTGTTGTCGTCAATCTTACGAATTTTAAATTTGCCTTTGTCAACTGCTTTAACGATAGATTCGATTACGGATGATGTGGTTTTTCCAAAAGGAATTTCAGTAATAGCTAGTGTCTTATTATCAATTTTATTGATTTTAGCACGTACTTTTACATTACCGCCTCTTTCTCCATCATTATAGCGTGAAATATCAATATATCCTCCAGTTTCGAAATCTGGATATAGTTTGAATGGCTTGCCATTAAGGTAGTTAACCGAAGCGTCACATATCTCATTAAAGTTGTGTGGTAATATTTTAGATGACAAACCGACAGCAATACCTTCTACTCCTTGAGCAATGAGCAGTGGAAATTTGACAGGCAATGTAATCGGTTCTTTGTTACGTCCATCGTATGATTTTTGCCACAATGTTGTTTTGGGATTAAACACGACTTCAAGTGCAAATTTTGACAAACGCGCTTCAATATAACGAGGAGCCGCAGCACGGTCGCCTGTTAGAATATTACCCCAGTTACCTTGACAATCAATCAATAAATCCTTTTGCCCTAACTGTACAAGGGCATCACCAATCGAAGCATCTCCATGAGGGTGGAATTGCATCGTGTGTCCCACAATGTTAGCTACCTTGTTGTAGCGTCCATCGTCCATTCTTTTCATCGAATGTAAAATACGTCTTTGTACAGGTTTAAGTCCATCAAGGAGATGGGGGACGGCTCGCTCTAGAATAACATAAGAAGCATAATCTAGGAACCAGTTTTTGTACATACCGGTCAGATGGTGCTTGGTATCTTCTTGTGTAGATTGTGGTGTAGGTTGTTCGTTATTGCTGTTTGTCGTATCGTCAGTTGATTTTCGAATATCATCACTCATAAAGTCAGTTTTCCTCCATATTTAACAACAAATTTTCAATTTTACATCAATTTATCAATGATGAGTAGACAAAAATACTAATTTAATTGAAAAAATCGCTTACTTTGCATTTAATTTATAGGGCTTTAAAGCCCCGTATATGAAACCGAATATAATCAAAATATATAAATAAAATTTTAAGATGGCACAAGAAGATGTTTTTAAGAAATTAGTTTCACACTGTAAAGAATACGGTTTTGTTTTTCCATCAAGCGATATCTATGATGGTTTAGGCGCTGTGTATGACTACGGTCAAATGGGCGTTGAACTTAAGAACAACATCAAGAAATACTGGTGGGACAGTATGGTTTTACTTCATGAAAATATCGTCGGTATTGATTCAGCTATCTTCATGCACCCAACCATCTGGAAGGCTTCAGGACACGTTGATGCGTTTAATGATCCTTTGATTGATAATAAAGATTCAAAAAAACGTTACCGTGCAGACGTGTTGGTTGAGGATCAACTAGCTAAGTACGATGACAAAATAAATAAAGAAGTAGCTAAAGCTCAAAAAAGATTTGGAGAATCTTTTGATGAGGCTCAGTTTAGAGAAACTAACCCTCGAGTGTTGGAAAATCAAGCTAAAAGAGATGCTCTTCATGAAAGATTTGCTAAAGCTCTTAACGATAATGAT
>JASLDF010000107.1 GCA_030151635.1 Bacteroides sp.
GGGGTCCCAGGTTCGAATCCTGGTACCCCGACAAAAAAGTCCATTAAGATTTATCTTGATGGACTTTTTTGATGTTACTGAATTTAATGATGACTTACTTGAAAGTATGTGTTAATATTACGCACGCAAAATATTCAGCCACAATCAATTTTGACTGAGTTGTTATCAAAATTTTGTAGCTAATTTGAACGATAACTTACAATTGATAATATATTTTAGAACATGAAAAAATACCTTTTTTTATTATTGAGCATGTCCCTATTGGTGGCATGTAGTGAAAGTGAAAATCACTACAAAGTGACCATTCACACGAATGAATATACTAGTTTGAATAATAAAGTTTATTTGAAAAATTACTCGACATCAGAAATAATTGATAGTGTTGATGTGAAGCAAAAGAATATCTTTTTAAAGGGAGATACTGATAAGCCTCAATTGGTTTATGTTTCAGATAGTACAAAACGCTCTATGTTTATTTTTGTTTTAGAACCCGGAGAAATTAAAGTTGAGGCTTTGGATAAAGAAGGATTTACCACAAGTGGTACGCCATTGAATAGTGCATTGAATGAACTTTTTTCAGTAGTTATAGCTCATTACAACATTATAGATATTATAGGTGCTTTTAATGCAGCACACGATATATTTAACGAGAATAATAATAATGTGGTCGGAATTATGGCCTTGTCGCTTATGACAAATATATTGAATGGTGCTGATGATAGTGAGCGAAGTTCTTTAGTAGAGAGTCTTGAAGCTAGCCTGCTTCAGGTTGGTGATGAGATTAAAAATGATAAAATGATTTCGACTACGATTCCAAACATATTGAATAATCTCAAAAATCCGAGTATCGAAAAATAAACACATTACCATATGTAAAAAGGCACTTCTAATTATAATGGAAGTGCCTTTTTTATAATCGAATACGTGTTTGTCTGTTATTTTACAAGTCTTTTTATCCAATCCGTTTGGAACATCTCTTTAACCTTCTCATATGGAATACTACAACTAACTTGGCCCAACGAGGATATCTTCGCATCGTTTTGATTAAGCATGAAAACAAGACCCGATGGTGCTAGTCTAAAATTATTAATTGGAAGTATTTCATTAAATAGGGTATTGGCTACTTTTAATCCTAGTTCTTCATAAATTAATGGTGAAATTTCTTTATCTGAATGGGGGAGAAATAAGATCTCTGTACTGATTTCTTGTCCTGAAGCTTGGTCAAAGCAAATATATCGTGTATCGATGGTTACTTGTTTTCTATATTTCAATATAATGTCATATTTAAAACTGATGGTTTCACAGTGGTTATTAATTAACTTTAGAACATGCTCTTCATGATAGGGGGTACCTTCTATATAGGAATCATTTGAATTTAATGTCCTTAGAATTTGTTCACTTCTAGAAGAAAACCATTTATTTACCCATTCCTTATTACTTAAATCATTGTAAGCTTGGATACCCATTGCATGAAATAACTTGTGGTTTATGAGTGTTGCTATTTTTGAGTTACATTCAGACTGAATAAACTCAAAAGTACCCACTAGAGTAACGTCATTGCTCGAATCTGGATTAAGATTCATTCTGTCATTCGAGGTATTATCAGCAGTAATAACCAAGGTGTGAAAACCTTTTACATCTACTTGTGCGGTACATACTTCAAACATTATTATTAATAATGAAAAGGTTAATAGCCACTTCAACGTGTTGTGGATGGTTGCCATGAATAATGGAGTCTTATTATTAAATTATTTAATGTTATCGTAAATGAACCTACCAATTTCTGTATTTCTATTGATGTATTGTTTAATACTCGAATAATCTATGGTTGTTGTAGGTGCCCCTAGAGCACCAGGTCCTATATCGTAAGGATCGTATTGAAATTCTATTCCATCTTTCAATAGTAAGAACTTGGGGGATAGTTTCACATCTGGTTGTGCTCCGTTATGAAGAATTCCCTCAAAGATGAAATTGCTGATTACGCTTTTCAAGACCTCTTTATGGACTTGTGGAGAGAATACTTGTTCTAGGGTAATTAGATTTCCCGTTTTAGGGTTAAAGTTGTAGCGAGTGGCATACATAATTATCGTTGCTCCACCCATATATCTAAGAGATAGATTTTTGTATAATACGATTCCCTTAAGCCCACTTTCTAGACTTGAAGTGCTTTTAAGTGAGTATTGATAAAAGTAAGAAGGGGTAAGATCTTCAGGGGCTGTATCATCAATAATGGATTGATAATCTTTAATTTCATCACCAATAATCTTATTGATTATTTGAAAAGTTAACATGTTTGACGAAGATTGAATTCCACTTTCTATTTTCCAGATTTGGTTATTTATTTTATTCTTAACAACTACATTAGGAAATGAGGTTAGGTACTCAAAACGGTACTGTAGTGTATTATGTATCTCGGGGTTGTTTTTTAATGGTTTATAAACGGTATCACAATAAATTACCTCGGTCTTAAATCTGATTTGAGCTGTAATTATTGTTGAGATACACCCCATCAGTAGTATTGCACATAATAATCTTAAGGTTTTCATGAAAATTTGATTTAGAGGCCTGTATAAATGTTTGATACCACTAAAGATACACATTCATTGTTGTAAATTTAAAGAAATCATTATAAAAACAGATTTAAAAAGGACATGGAGTAAAAGTGTTGAAAGGTATATGAAAAACCTCCATATGCAATTGCTTTGCATATGGAGGTTTTAATCTTATTGTTCTATGACAATATAGTCATTAATGGCTTTCTGAATTTCTTCAAACTGAAACTTTTCTGCTACTTGAATTAATAATATTTTGAGTTTCTTCAGTTCACTTCGATATTCCCTATCCAATGTATTTGTTATTAAATTGGTCTTAGAAGATTGTAAATCAATCTCTTTAATATTACATCCCGAGGATTGAAAACGATTGTCCTTATTCATGTTTAGGGAGTGATTGTAATTTTCTATAGTGATTAAAGCAGCATTTAAGCATCTTATAAATTGTCTTTTAACGCCAAACATCTCTTCTCTAGAGTGCGAGTTTATAAAAGGGGAAATGTCATTTTTTATGTATTCATTTAAATCTTCCAAAGATTCTACCATCAGCATTTTATCTTTTGTTCCTAGCATTATTCCCTTGAAAGTATTTGTAGCAGTGCTCATTCCGTTAACTAGGGTTATAGTTAGGTCGGTGCTATGCTTAAGTTCCTCCTGCAGGTGATTGGTGCACGAGGAAAGTAATAGTATGAATCCCAAAAGAAGGCATGACATGTGTAATGTCGCCGTTTTCATTTTCATTTTAATAATCATTGAATAATTCGTTGAGTTATTCTATAATTCGAATTTCAACGTATTTGTTAAGAGTTGTGTGTCGTAAGTAGGTTATTATCAATCCTATTAATATCTGTAAGTAAAAAATCGTATATCCATTTATCCTTTTATGTGTGAAATAAAAGGAGTTTAGAATTTGACCGAACTTATGTTAAAGCTTTCAGCAAATTCTTTTTGATGTTTGGATAAAGACTGGGTGTGGATCATGAAAAGATCGACGTTGTTTTCAAGTTCTACAAACTTATTGATGAAGGTTTGTTCCTCTTCTTCAGTGAAAGCATCTTCGTTTTTAGCATCAATCAATATACCTAGAAAATCTTCAATGATGGTTTTCATAAGATTGCTAGTATTAATTAACTCTTCTTTAAGTGGTTTCATCTCTTCAGATACTTCAGCATCTTTATAGGTTAATAGGTACTTGTCAATGTTTTCATTCATAAGTTTACTTGATGATTGAATGTCTTCAAAAGCATAGGTCGGTTCAGTGAAAACAATTTTCACATTTTCTTGAAAGATGTCCATTTGTTGAACCAAAATGTTTGTGTTATTCACATTTTCTCTAAGCTCTTTTTCTTGATTTTGCTGGCATGCCGTTAATGTAAATAGCATAATTGTCAGCGTTAATAGTGTTTTTTTCATAATATAAATTTATTGATTGGCTCCCGCCATTATTAATTGTTCTACAATTTCTGTATAATTTCCAATAGTAGCATAATGTAATGCAGTATTTGTTTCATTATCAACAGCGTTAACGTCTGCACCTTGTTCGATTAAGAATGCTGTCATATCATTTCTTCCTAACTTAGAAGCAAGAATTAATGCCGATTCACTTTCTTTATTTTTAGCATTTACATCAGCTCCAGCTTTCAATAATAAAGAGACAATGTGTATGTGGGGGAAAGTAGATGCATAATGTAGTGCTGTGTTGCCATTTAATAAAGCCAATTTACAATCAGCACCGTGGGTAAGTAGCAACTCTACTATCGCTGTGTTTGAGTTTTCTACTGCTAAGAACAGAGGAGCTACACCTTGATCATTAAGTTGATTTATATTGTTATTAGTGTCTTTTAAAAGTACTTTAACCACTTCAGATTGATTGTTGTAAACGGCTTGGTGAAGTGGGGTGTTGCCATGATTGTCTACTTGAGATGTTCGTCCTCTTGAAACTTGCTCAATGATATCGCGCAGACCATTTGCGGTTGCGTAGTCTAAAGCATTAAAACCATCATTGTCTTTAACTGAAGAGTCTGCCCCTTGCTCAATGAGGTAGATGCTAGCTTCTGTTTTTTTATTCTGAAGAGCAATTATGAGTGGGGTAATGCCCATATTGTTGCTTGAGTTTACATCTGCCATAGCATCGACCAGTAGTTTTATAATTTCTTTATTTCCAATGTGAGCTGCCATGTGGATTGGTGCATTGTTCAAGTTGTTGGCCAGAGATATATCTGCACCACCCTCAATAAGTAATTTAACGATATCTTTAGATCCTTTGGAACATGCATGATAAAGTGGTGTATTTCCTTGATCATCTCTTTTGTCAAGATTGATTCCACCTTTTTTAAGAAAGGCTTGAACAATCCCTTTCTGTCCGCTCTGACACGCTTTTAAAAATAAATTATCCATATTGATGATTGTATTACATTTTCATTAGAATTGTTTTTACACAAGCTTCATTATTAGCAGCTATGGCAATGTCCATGGCTGTTTTTCCAGAATTGTTTGTAGCTCTTGCAGTACTTTCGTCTGCATCAAGAATAAGCGCTGCCATCTTTTTCGCATCGGCATCGTTTGATGTTGAGGCCGCATACATTAGTGCGGTATTTCCATATCGATCAGCTGTCGTAACATTGGCATCTTCATCGAGTAATAGCTCAATAATGCCTAATTCTAACTCTTTGCCATTGCAACGAGCAAAGGACATTAGTGGAGTTTGTCCCTCTAAGTTAGCTAGGTTTACATCTGCATCAGCATCAATTAGTATTTCTGCTATTTTAGTATTAGATCCTTCCATGTTGCGTTGCTGACAAAGTAGGTTTAAGGCTGTGTTTCCTTCGCCATCTATTGTGCTTTTTAAATTCGCTCCACCTTTGCAAAGTATTCTATAAATTGTAAATAAAGAGTCTAAATATAGGTTTCGGAGGTTGGCGTATCCTTTCTTTATAAGTAAGCTTAAGGCAGATTGTTGTGTATCTCCACTTATATAATTAATGTCGGCGTTGTTTTTCACTAGGAAAGCGACAGCCTCTGGATTTGGATTGTAACAGAACCACATTAGTGGAGTCATAGAGTTGTTTTTTTCGTCTGTGTCGTTTATGTTGGCACCGTTATTAAGAAGTGCTTGTGCAATATCGAACTCTTTTTTTGTTAATGCTTCAATTAAAGACATTGAGCCGTTTGTTGAAGCCGATTCATCTCCTGTAATGTAGGCTATGATTTCACGGAAATCACCACGACGTGCATAATGCTCCACATCATATCCAAAGGCATCTTTATCTTCTGGATCTAAGCCCGATTCAATAAGAGCAATAACAGTTTTAATTACACAAGCGCGTCGCTCCTTAGGTAGTCCTGATTGTCCGTTAGATTCAAGTATTGCATGAATAAGATTCATGCCATTTTCTTTTGGTGCGTCCATTGTTAGTCCACTTTCAGCTATAGCTTTGATAATAGGATATGCCAATCTATCTGCTGCTTTTACATAGGCTATTTGGTCATAACTATTTTTTCGTTTCGCTTTAACTTTTAGACTTACTAGAAGATTAGCAATAGCGTAGGCTTGATTCTCCGATTTGATAATATCTTTGTAATTAGATAGATATGGTGAGTTTGCCAAGGAATGAAATAGATTGTTGTCTAGTTTATCTACATCGGGAGTTACACCTTTGGAGAGTAGAAGCTGTACACCTTCCATGTCTAGGTTCTCTACCGCTAGATGTAGAAAACTTCTTTCATCATGATTTCGCTCATTGAAGTTTTCAATAGTCGAAAATACCTCCATCGGATTAGTATACTGTCCACATCTGGAACATCTATTGTTTACATATAGTGTTTCAAGCTCTTCAAATTTCCCCATAATGTAGTTTTTCTTCAGCTAAGATTATTGCTTGATTGATAGAATTATAGTTGGAATGTCTCATCGGTCTTCCTAACGTTATGACGTCTTGCCAACGCTCTTGACGAACTAAGCAATCAACTTGGAGTCGGATTATGTTTGCTTTTAGTAGGTCGCTAAAAGAATTTACATAGGTTGTAGTGACAGGTAAATAGTGCGTGTCAAGTTCTTTTTGCATGTTGAAGATTCTTTGGTGTTGTTCACTCAACAGACTTGATGGATTGAGAGATGGCTTTATTCTTTTTCTTACGTCGTTCAAGGTTTGAATACACTCGTTAAAGTAACCACCAAAGAATTGGCAGAGTGCAAAGTTATATTGTTGAGCTGTCGATTTATTTACAACCATAGTAAGGTAAGTGTAGGCTTCGTAATATTGACCTCCACGTATGAGCTCTGCAACTTCTGCATCCAAGAGTTCAAATTTAGCATCTGAGTTATTAGTCCCTCCAAGCAGCATCATGTTTTTTATGTTAAGTAAAGTCTGGTTAGTTTAAATTTTCCATAAATTTAGGAATAATATAAGTTATTGGCTATGATTTGGAAGAGTATTTTTGATTAAGCTTTTGAAAGAGTTTCATTATATGGTGTTTATTATGGAAAAATGGCCGATATCAAGAAAAGATTAATCATTTATTTTTAGATAGATGGATATAAGTACTTTTAAATAAGATTATTATAGGTGATTAAAAAAGGAGAGTAGAAACTTTCATTCCTACTCTCCTTAATAAACATAAATCTTTTATTTGCTTAGTATCTTTTTTATGGTTGTGAAATAACTTTTCTTTCCACCAATAAAATACAATATACGTAACCTGTCAATTCTTATTTAATAAGCTCCTTCAACATTCCAGGAACTTCCATATCTTGACATTTAATCTGATTTAAAGTATCAATTCCCAATTGGGTAAGTTTAAAGCTCATAATGCGCTTGTCTACTGTTCCAATCTTGCGTTCAATTAGTTTTTTGCTTTCAACTGCACGAATAACTTTTGAAGTATTCGAGTTTCTAAGTCCTAGTAGTTCAGCTAACTCGGTTGATGTGTGTTCCTTTTCTTTAAGTGTACACAATAGCATTCCTTCGTTTAAACACAAATTGTATTTCTTCTGAAACTCAAATTCGAATTGATAAATTAAACGATATATATCTCTTATTTTACATAATTTATTTACTTGGTCATTTTCCATAATCAAAATATTAAACGCTTTTATTTTTTAAGCAGTACACTATTAACCGCTTCTTTAAGTGAAGCTTTAGGCAGTGCACCTGCCGCCATTTGAGGCTGTCCTTCTAGTGGTGAAAATATCAAAGTAGGCACACTTCTTATATTGAACGCAGCTGCAAGGTCTTGCTCTTTGTCAATGTCGATTTTATATACATAAATCTCGCCATCATATTCATTTGCAATTTCCTCAAGTACAGGTGATAAAGCTTTACAAGGGCCACACCATTCTGCATAGAAGTCGATGATTGCAGGTTTGTCACCTAGGTATTTCCATTCGTTTGGATTAGCTTCAAAGTTAGCAACTTTTGATAAAAACTCTTGCTTTGTTAAATGAATAATTTTCATATTGTTTTCTATTTTAGTTTTATTATTGTTTTCTTTTTGACTTGATTGATTTGAACTACAAGCGGTTAGTAGGAATGATCCTAAAAGTAGGGTTAGAATAGTCTTTTTCATTTTTTATCTGTATTGTCTGGTTTTAATTCGTTTATCTCTTCTTTAGTCGTCTCATTTGGGTGGTCAATGGAGCAACCATTCGAGCCACAACACGATATATTAAATAGTGCTTGATATAAAAACCATCCACCTACGATCAACCATAGATATTGGGCTTCCATAATGGCATAGGCAAATATGAAGATTGCCATAGCCAACCGCACGATGCGTGTAAAGTTCCAATTTGTAAGGAGTCTTTTCATCATATTTTTTGGCTATTTATTATCAGGATTATGTTTTTCCTGTTTTATCTTTTTGCTCCTTTTAAACATTCCTCCAAAGAGGGCACCGAGCAACACACCATAAAGTGTACTATTTGTTGGTGAGGCAGTAATCGGGCAAGTTCCCGTTTCACAACCAATGTATAACCAATATAAGTAGCCACCTAGTGCTCCAAGTATTCCACCTGCTATATATGTCCAGTTGTTTTTTAAGAATTCCATAATCTAGTTTGCTTTATTTTATATAATAACACCGAAAGATAATAATTGTTTCCAATGGAAATGGTAGTTTTAAGAAAATATTTAGATTGTTGTTCATTTTTACGAATAAAATGGTACATATTTTCTCAGTTATTACTTGTGTTTAATGATGCTTATTTTTAATTTCACTTACGTTAAATTGTTGAATACAAGTGTTATATAGTGTTATTGTTGTGCTGTTTGATTCCAATTAAGAATGAGGCAAATAAAATTTTGTATGTACATTGAAATAATTTGAATCTTTTATCGATTATTTATAATTATAATGCTTTTACTTCTAAGTAAGACACTAGATTATACTAATATCTACTGATAATAAACCACGATAATATTCTCAGTTCGAGAATATCTGAGGGTACCATTTGGAATATTAGTAGGGAGACTGAGTGAAGGGAATAATAAAAAGAGATAGGTTACTAGTATTAACACGTGGAGCTATACTCTTGGAATGAGAATAAAAAAAACGCACAACCTATATCAGGAAATGCGTCTTTATCTTTTTGATAGATGAATCCTCAAAAGAATGATTACTTCTTAGGGAGATATCTACTATATTCCACATTTACACGGATGGACTTAAGATCGCTACCAAACAAGAGATTGACCTCTTTAATTGATTCGCCAGATTGTGAAGAGCTTATCGTCATTGTGTTTTTTGTAATAACAATGTCGGAGCTTTCGTTAATAAAACGATCCACGGTATAGTCTACACTTTTTTCGTTAAAAATAATCTTATTCTTTAATACAAGGTATTTACCATTGGTACTTCCTTCAGCTGTGTGGTACATGTAATTGTCGTCCTCCATAAATTCGAAGCTATGTGGCTCGTACATTTTACTCATTACTGTTGTTAGTTTGCCCTCAAGTTCAACATCTTTAGGTTCGATATTAACCGTTGCTTTTACGTACTCCCATTGTCCCAGAATTTGTTTGTTAGTTTGCTTTCCTCCTTTGTGTGTAAAAGCTGAGCATACAGCAAAGACCAGTATAAGTGATAGGTATTCAAATCGTTTTATCATAATTTATTCGATTAACGTGTCTTACAAACGTACTATTTTGTTTCTTAATTCTAGGGTTGTTTCACTCAATTTAAGATTTGTTCTTACTTACTATTATTTTGAAAGGTTGGTTTTAACGTGTAATTCCATCCTTTATTATTACTACTGATACCCCATAGCTAGTTCAATAACCCAACTTACGGAATAGGACATTACCTAAAATTGTAGCACTCTTCAATGGGCTTATCGAAAATAATCGTATATTCATCAGGTGCAAAAACTAAAGCTCAAATGACTATGATGTATAATTTTGATGAAGTTATTAACCGCAATAATACAGATTCGGTTAAGTTCGATGGTCCTAAACAAGTAATTCCTAAACATACTTACTTACCTATGTGGGTAGCTGATATGGATTTTAAGACCCCTCAACCTGTGGTCGATGAAGTGCGTCGCCGTTTGGATTTAGGAGTGTTAGGTTACACCTTTCCTTCTGATGAGTGGAGTAAATCTATTGAACGTTGGGTAGAAAAACGATATAATTGGAAAATAACTTCCGATGAAATACTATTTACTCCTGGTATTGTGAGAGGAATTGCTTTTGCATTGAATTGCTTTACGAAACCTGGAGATAAAATAATGGTAATGTCGCCAGTATATCCTCCATTTTTTAATGTAAGTAAAGCGAACAAGCGTGAAGTCGTGTTCCATCGAATGCTATTGAAAGATTATCAGTTTCAAGTTGATTTTGTTCAATTTGAAAAAGACCTACAAGGTTGCACCGTATTTATACTGTGTAATCCTCACAATCCAGGAGGGCGAGTATGGAGTAGGGAGGAGATGGTAGAGATGGCTGCTATTTGTAAAAGAAACAATGTACTGGTTATATCCGATGAAATTCATGCCGACCTAACTTTGCCTCCTTTATCGCACATAACTTTCCCTTCGGTATCTAAAGAGGCGAAAGAAAATAGCATTGTGTTTATGGCACCCAGCAAAGCTTTTAATATGCCGGGTCTGGCTAGCTCATATTGTTTTATACAAAATAAAGAGATTAGAGAAGTCTATAAACAGTTTGTGGAAGCACTAGATGTAGCCTCGGGAAATATGTTTGCTTATAGTGCTTTAGTTGCTGCCTATGAAAAGAGTGCCGATTGGTTGCCACAAGTGTGTAGCTACATTCAAGGGAATATTGACTACGTTGCACATCAGCTACCCAAGTTAACACCTAAAATAAAGATGATTACCCCACAAGCTTCTTTCTTAATTTTCCTAGATTGTAGAGAATTGAAACTAACAAGCGAGGAGCTCCAAAACTTTTTTGTATTTGAAGCCGGTTTAGTATTAAATGAAGGTATTAGCTTTGGACCAGGTGGAGAAGGTTTTATGCGACTAAATATTGGTTGTCCACGCAAAATACTCGATCAAGCTATGAATCAGTTAAAGTTAGCTTATGAAAAGAGAGGTTTTTAATGATTTGTAAAGATTGATTAAATTACATAGGAAAGTGCCGTACTTCACCCTGAACAGTGATACGGCACTTTTTATATCCAATATCTTGGGCTATTATTTAGTTTCAACTGGTACTTTACTCTTCTATCTTTTATTCAAGATGTGTATATTATCGCTTTAAAAACCGCTTTATCCCAAGTTTTATATTTCAAAAAGATTACGAAATTTAAAATTGATTGTTTTTGTAATTGATGTACGTCAAATAAATACATTGGTGATGAATTAAACTGTTCATAGCTAATAATCGTATCAATATCCTAAATATATAAGTTCGACTGGTAACTACCTGCGTTAGATATATTTCTATCCAATATTATCTCTTTTTATTTCAATAAATTATTTTTATATCTATGACAATCAGTGTTTTGAGAACCTTTTTTAACTAAATAAAAAATAGAATTAGGGGTATTGTGCAGAAAAAAAAATGTTGTACACTTGCATTTGAAAAATATAAGAGACGATAATGTCGCTGAATAACAACTTCGAAAAAAATATGTATATGAAAAAGAGTAGTCTAACTTTAAGAACAAGTGTATTCTTAACCTTATCTCTAACCCTATTCCTAATGACTGGTTGCTCATCAAGTAGTAACGACGATAATCTTCCTAAGAATGAAGTTAATAACCTTGAGAGAATTGAGATAAAACAATTACCAAACCAGACAGTCTATGCGTTGCATGAGGCCATCAACTTGACAGGTCTTCAAGTTATGGGCTATTACAACGATGACAGCAAAAAGCCCATTAATATTAATACAAAGAATATTTCAGGATTTGATTCTTCAAAACCAGCCAAACAACAAACCGTAACGATTACTTATGCAAAGCAAACTGCTACATTTTTAGTAGATATTCTTGATGTGGAGGTTAAAGATGGTGTGCTATTAAAGTTCAAAGTAGAAGGTCCTGAAGTGGTCATTCCTCAAGGTGTAACAGAGATAGCTAAAGGTGTATTTTACAATAACCAACAAATTAAGAAAGTTGTCCTTCCCGAAGGATTGAAAAAAATTGCTAACGAAGCATTTATCTTTTCAAGTGTTGAGGAAATTAACTTTCCATCTTCTTTAGTTACGATTGAGCAAGATGCTTTTAATCAATGTAGAAAGTTGAAGCGAATAGATTTAAGTAAAACAAAACTAACAGAGATTCCTGCAAGTGCATTCTATGCAGCACAATCGGCTACCGAAGTTCTTTTACCAGAAACGTTAACCACAATAGGTTCACAAGCTTTTGTTCAAACTGAGGCTTTGAGCAAACTAACAATTCCAAGTAAAGTGACCTCTATTGGTATTGAAGCTTTTCGTCAATCGGGAATTACAGAATTGTTGTGGCCCAACGGAGTATCAGAAGTGAAAGAGAGAGCTTTCTATATTTGTCCAAATTTGGAGCGAGTAAAAACATACGGTCCAACGCCCACAAACCCATCAGATGAGGCTAGACTAGGACACTCGGCTTTTGAGCAAGCCATGAAATTGGTCGAGTTCAATCTGCCTACAGGAATTACCTACATCGGTCAGCGTGTTATTGGTGGTAATACAGCTTTGAAAGAATTTACTGTTCACGAGAATATAAAGTACATTCACTTTTCAGCATTTGGATATAGAGGAGGATTAGAACGTGTTATTGTTAAACCTACAACGCCACCGTTAGCTATTAATGCTGATACTGCTTGGTACGGTTTTCCAGACGATGTGAAGGTAATTGAAGTACCAGCCCAATCTGTAGAACAATATAAGGTAGCCAAAGGCTGGAAAGAATTCAGTACAAAGATTGTAGCCGCTCAATAAGAAATTGCTACGTTAATAACAACAACTAACAATAGACGAAGGTCGTGCACAGATGCATATCTGGGTATGACCTTTTTCAATTTACATTGAAAAGTGTTTTTGTTTTTTAATAAAAACTCCATAGGTGCTCGGGGATGCCGACTACCTATGGAGTTCACTACTTAAGAAGCTACCATAACGCAGCTACGAATTATTACTTTGACGTGGCAAATTGCTTAGTCTTCTTCTTCTTCATCATGATCGTTATCCCACTTGCTACCACAATCTAGGCATAAGTGACACATTCCGTTTCTGGTGGTATTTCCTTGTCCACAGCTAGGACATTGGGTGTAAAATTCCATAATCATAAGTTCAAGATTTTAACGTTAATATTTATGGCATGTTGAA
>JASLDF010000133.1 GCA_030151635.1 Bacteroides sp.
TCTAATATGGTAGTCTGAATAGCTCTTGACTTCATTCCCTCCACACTCATGTTATTATTTAGAATAACACCATCAGGCTTGTTAATTAACAAAAACACACCATCTACAACTGAATATGCTCTTTGAAAAGTATATCCGTCGTTCTCTTGCAGTTTCTTTAAGTCATCTTTTTGAATTTCATGCACAAGTACTGCTTTACCATTCTTAAGAAGCATTAAATGAGCTGAATTTATATTAGACAACATATTTGAAGGAGCACTTGAATCTATTGATCGTGTCTTTTGTCTATCAAATCGAATATGCAAGTTAATATCTTTATCATCTGTACTACTTATTGTATCTTCTTTTGAACATGAAGCCATTACTATTACTCCTAACACCAAAGACACTTTATATAAAAATTTAAACATTTTCATAATTAATCAACATTTAAAGGTTAATGTATAGAAGGAATAGTATTCTCCTTATTCCATGGAATAATTTCCACAATAGTTGCTAATGTTTTTCTTTCCGCATTAGGAGTCTCATTACCAAATTCTGGTTTAAATTTATCTTTATCAGGCTCGTAAATACCATTACCATCCCAATCAATTTTACCTAAATCAATATTATAAAGCATTGCCTCAAGGATATCTACAGAACCATTATCAAGTTTTCCACCACTAGCAGTTGCTAAACGTAAAGTAGCATAAGAAGTTTTATTAGCAGCTAGTTCTATATCCCAATAATCTAAACGTAAAACTAAATTAACACCTGTAGGAACAGAAGAAACAACTTTTACTTTTTGTGGAAAAACATGATATGCATATGTTTTATTATCAATAGTTTGATCTAAATTTACAATTCCAGAATCAGCAAATTCAAATATCGTTTTAAACTTTCCTAATAAATTATCCAAAGCATCTCCAGCAGTAGTTCCAACAGTAAAACGAATCTCTGGATTTTTATTATCTTCAATAAAATTATCTAAGAATAAACGTGTAACCTTCAAATCGCTCACTTTAGTATCATCAAAGGCCACCATTCTATGAGCTTGAATTCTAGATATCAATGGTTTTAACTTTATATTTGCAAAGTAGTTGCCATCTACAGACTCAATTAAAACTTCATCTAAGCCATATGTAGGTGCATTTTTTATACCCTCTTTTTCAATATCTCGACCTGGCTGAATACGATCGAACATCATTCGATTAACATATGAGGAAACTTCAGTAACTGTCATCCCTTCAACAATACCATCGACGCCATGAGGTAAATTAGACACTAAAACAACACCGGTTATTAATTTACGGTCGTCAAAATGTTTTAATCCTTCTGCTGATAATAAGTTTTTAATTTGAGAAGAAGTCATGTGAAGTACACTAAGGACTTTTTGAGAGCCTGCATTGCCTTTTAAAAAGACTAAATCTACAGACTTTAATTGCGATACAGCTCCATTTTGAACGGCTATATCAACGGCACGCGTGCCAATTGATGACACAGACGCTTTTAAAGTCAGCGTACCATCTAAAGCTACAGTAGGAATATCCACATCTGTACTAGAGCTTGAGCATGCACCTAGAAACAGGGATATCATTCCTGTATAAAGTAAGTTTCTAATTTTCATATTCTAAGTTTTATTTCATATAAAATTTAAGCAAGTTGACGACATCATTCGGCCATCCATCAATCTATTCTATCAATAATCTGTTCAAATATAAGACATTTTTATTACAAAATAGTGAAACACTCTTTTTTTTTTATGATATGAAGCATCGCACTTGACTATAATAGCTTAAAATAATTGTGTTTAACAGAATATTACAACCTTTCAGGCCTTTAAAATATGTTTTTTTAACATAATGTTAATTTTTGCAAAATAAATATTTAACTAACTAAAACCATCTGATTCTCAAAAAGTAGAGTCTAAAATTGGCTTTATATTTATAATTAATTATTACCATTTAAAAGTAAACATTAAAAAATGCCTTAAAATTATACAAGAGAGCCAGCGATATTTAATTTCAACATATGAAACACATTATAAATACCTCTATACAAAGAACATTAGCAATTCTGTTGTGTCAACTATATAAAAGGTGTACTTTTGCAAACTCAAGTAAATAATATTTTAATTCAAAATGACACAGAACAAAACATCTAAGACTAAACTTCCATCTTTGTTAGGTGGAACTATGATTATTGCTGGTACTATGATTGGTGGGGGAATGATTGCTATTCCTATCGCTACATCAGGTATATGGTTTTATCGTTCACTACTTATTCTTATTTATTCGTGGTTTTGCATGACATGTTCTGGACTGATGTTAGTTGAAGCAAATATCCATTATCCGCAAGGAGCTAGTTTTGACACAATGGTAAAGGACTTGTTGGGTAAAAATTGGAATTTAATAACCGGAATTACCATAACTTTCGTACTCTATACATTAGTATATGCCTACATAACTGTTGGAGGTGATATTACTAACGACATTCTTAAAGGTACAACTGGAGTTGATTTCCCCACACAAATAGGAGGCTTCACATTTTGTATAGTCCTTGCAGTTTGCGTTTGGATTTCGACGAAAGTAATTGATAGATTATCAACTATTCTAATTATCGCCATGGTCGTCAGCTTTATAGGCATGTCTACTGGCTTGTTAAAAAACATCAGTTTTGAAAATTTATCTAACATAATACATCCAGAAACAGATGTAGACTATTGGAAATATATTTTCTATGCCCTACCTGTTTGTGTTACCTCATTCTGTTTTCATGGTACAGCCCCTAGCATAACAGCATACTATAATCGAGATGGTAAAAGGATTCAAAATGCAATCTTATGGGGATCATTAATTGCCTTTGCCGTGTATACGCTTTGGTTGACATCAGTGCAAGGAAATCTTCCACGCACCGACTTCTTAGATATTCACAATTCTGACAATGAAGTTAGAAGTATGATTGATAAAATCAATATTGATTCATCAACATCATTTATGGGTGATTTAATTGACTTCTTCACTTACGTTGCAATTATTAGCTCTTTCTTAGGTGCATCTCTAGGTCTTTTTGATTATTTAGCTGATTTGTTCAATATAAAAAACACACGCTTTGGACGTCTAAAAACCGCTTTAATCACATTCTTACCACCTTTAGTTTGTGCCTTATTTTATCCTTACGGCTTTGTAACTGCAATTGGCTATGTTGGTTTTGCAGCTGCTATTTGGTCTATTATAGTTCCTGCATTAATGGTGCTTAAATCGCGAAAAAAATTTCCAAATGGATCTTATAAAGTATTTGGAGGTAAATTTTTAGTTTACTTCATCATTTTCTTTGCACTGTTTACAATCGCATCAATGCTAATTACCGAGTTTAACATTGTTGCTCCGTATGCGGCTCAGTAATATAAATTAACACTAGTAAAAAGGCTCTTCATTCTGAAAATTAAGAGCCTTTTTTATATTTACACTCGTCTCTTCACTCACCTATAATAGTAACCACAACCTTACGTTCACCACCACAATTACGGAATTCACACAAATGTAGACCTTGCCATACCCCAAGATTCAACTTTCCATTTGAAATTGGGATTGTTAAACTGACTCCTGTTAAAACACTTTTTGCATGAGCTGGCATATCATCTGTACCTTCCAGCCTATGCACATATGCCTTATCATTCTCTTCTACTAATCGGTTAAATACGTGATTCATATCTACTCTCACATCAGGATCTACATTTTCATTAATTGTTAATGCTGCAGATGTGTGCTTTATAAATAAATTCATAATACCAAGATCGTGTAGTTTACCAATTTTTACTAATCACTCCTTTATTAGTAGATGCAACCCTCTTGATTTTGCATCTAAAACAATTTCTTTTTAACAAAACACCGTCATCTAATACTTCTTATCATAGGGAGATGACTCAGTCTTCTCTTTATACTATATAATCGATATCGAATTTAACCTATTTTTCTCTTCAAAGCACCATTTTTTATTCACCTCATTAGTATAAGGTCTAATCTCCCCTACTTCATTTTCCATTAATAAAGTACAGACAAACAAAGGAGTACTAACTCCAAGATATTCTGGTTGATCAACTTCACTATCGGATGCAATTTTTTCATTTACTTTCTCTATTAGATAAGGTAAATGGGAATCTATAAAAGCATCAATCTTCTTGTGTTGCATTTTTCCCTCCTGGAAATAATCAACCGCAATGCCTCTACTCAAACAATCGGATGGATAATTGATGCGACCTGTCATACTATAATCATATTCAGCTAAATCTGAGAGTGTAGAAAACTTCTCATCATCAGTTCCTGCTAGTTTATATGGACGTAAATAAAGATACTTAGACATACCCGACTCAATATCAACTAAAAACCATATATTAAAAACAACTTCCATAATCATATATTGTTAAAATTCGACACGAACAATTTCATCAGCACCGAATAAAAGTTCCTTAAATTTAGGTATAGATAATAAGATAACAAATGTTTTACCAGCTTGTTTTTCTCTAATGCAAATTCACTTTACTAAAAAATAAAATAGTAATAAACCAACTTAAATAGATTTTAACCCGTATATTTGCACCCGATTTAAAAATAAGCCAGAGAAATAATGAATACATTAAGCTCCCCAAAAAGCTATACATACACTAGAAATCGATTTACTTTACCATCGATTTTCTCAACGGCTTCTATCATTAGCTATTTATTAGAATCTATATTTGTCAACCGAAAACAATTGTTTTCGGTTTTTTTATGCTCAAAAAACAACTAAATGAAAACAAACGACGAAAAGAAAATTGTACTTGCAATTGACGAAAAGCCCAAATTTGCCCAATGGCTTTTATTAAGTATCCAACACTTGTTCGCCATGTTTGGTGCTACAGTACTGGTTCCCACATTAACCGGCATTAGCCCTGCAGTAGCCTTAGTATCAAGTGGAATTGGAACATTATCATTTATTTTAATCACAAGAGGAAAAGTCCCTTCTTATCTAGGATCTTCTTTTGCATTCATTAACCCAATTATTGCCATTAAGTTATTGGAACTGAATCCCGACTCTGGGGTAGGCACTGGAGGTTTCTTGGTTGGAAGTTTTATGGTTGGTGTAACTTATGCTATCATCGCATTGATTATTGCCAAACTAGGAACTAAATGGTTAATGAAAATATTACCACCTGTAGTTGTAGGTCCGGTTATCATGGTCATAGGGCTTGGACTAGCATCAACTGCAGTAGGTATGGTAACAAATAATAATGGAGAATATGATATTACATTTGTTACAATTGGCTTAATAACACTTTCTGCAACAGTAATAACAGCTATATTCACACGAGGTTTTTTGAGTGTTATACCAGTACTTATTGGAATTATTGTGGGATATGTTGTAGCCTTAGCAATGGGAGTAGTAGATACACAACCTATCATAGAGGCGAAGTGGATTGCAATGCCTCCATTCCAGTTTCCTTTCATTGACTATACTCCTCATTTTAGTTGGAAAGTATTCCTTCTGATGGTTCCAGTAGCTATTGTTCCAATTGCAGAACACATTGGTCATCAACTTGTATTGAGTAAAGTCGTTAATAAAGATTTAATTAAAGATCCAGGTTTAGACCATTCAATGATGGGTGATGGCGTTGCTACAATTCTAGCATCTTTAGTGGGTGGACCTCCAAATACAACTTATGGAGAAAACATAGGTGTACTTGCGATTACAAAAGCATATAGTATTTATCTATTTGTTGGTGCAGCATTCTTTGCAATTATCTTCGGTTTTTGTGGAAAGGTAGCGGCATTACTTACTACAATACCAGCTCCTGTTATGGGAGGAGTATCCATCTTATTATTTGGTATTATTGCATCAAGTGGATTAAGAATGCTAGTAGAAAACAAAGTCGATTTTAGCAGAAAAAGAAACCTGATTATTTCGTCGGTTATTTTAGTTATTGGAATTGGTGGTGCTGCAATTCACGTAGGAGATTTATTCTCTTTGGAAGGTATGGCATTAGCATCAATTATTGGAGTCGTATTGAATTTAGTTCTACCTGGTAGAAAGAATTTTAATTTTGAAGACATGTTTAAATAATAAAATCTTCCTAGATTCAGTAATACTGAATCTAGGAAGATTTTGTGTTTTTTAGATAAATTACAACATCTCTCTTAAATGCTTCATATTAGCTTTGGCAGTATCTAAAACATCATCAATTCTACCTGCTAAAATTAATTTAATCATAGATTCTGCAAATCCTTTCATCTGTGCAAAATCTACTTTAGGAGGCATCGCTAAAGCATTAGGATCTGTAGCTACTGATATCAATACTGGTCCATTAAACTCAAAAGCAGACTTCATTGTTGATTCAAGTTCCATAGGATTGGTTACATCGTACGCCTGCATCCCCATGGCTCTAGCAACAGCAGCAAAATCCGGATTGTACATTTCAGTCTGACTATCTGGTAAACCTGCAACTTGCATCTCTAATTTCACCATACCTAGAGACCTATTATTAAACACAACTAATTTAATAGGTAGTTTATATTGAACAATTGTTGCCAAATCTCCCATCATCATGGATAATCCCCCATCACCACAAAGAGCGATGACTTGTTGATCGGGTCTAGCAAGAGCTGCACCAATAGACATTGGTAATGCATTCGCCATTGAACCATGTGAGAAAGATCCTAGCATTTTACGATAACCTGTAGCTTCTAGATATCTTGCACCCCACACACAACACATTCCCGTATCTACTGTAAAAATTGCGTCATCTGTTGCTAATTTATTAATTGTACTTGCTACAAATTCTGGTGATATTAAATTTTCTGAACCTTGATGGTTTGCAGCATTCTCTAGGTTATCTTTTACCTTATCATAAATCTTAAGTTGCTTTTGTAAAAAACTATCATCCGTTTTATCTTTCAATAAAGGCAGTAAAGCATCTAATGTATCTTTCACATCACCAGCAAGTCCCAAATCAACTTTAGCACGGCGACCAATACGCTCAGGACGAGAATCTAATTGAACAATCTTACAATGAGATGGCATGAACCCTTGATAAGGAAAATCGGTTCCCAATAAAATTAATAAATCAGCATCATGCATAGCTGTATAAGCAGATGGCAAACCCAATAGTCCCGTCATTCCAACTTCATTCGGATTATCATATTGCACTGCCATTTTTCCACGGAAACTATAGCCCACTGGAGCTTTTAATATTTCTGATAATTGAACCACTTCATCATGCGCAGATTCAATACCAATACCACAGTAAATTGTTATTTTTTCTGACTCTTCAATTAATTTAACAAATTTTTCAAGCTCTTCATTCGCTGGTCGATAAATTATCTTGGTTTGAAGAGGAAAAGATGATGTTAAAGATTCAACCGCTTTCTGTGCCGCTAAATCTCCAGGTAAACCTAGCACAGAAACTTCCTTCTTATTAATGCTATGCTGAAGGGCCGATTGTAACATCCGAGCAAATTGTTGAGGAGTATTTGCAATTTGATTATAACCACTACAGTCATCAAACAACTTAATGGTATTTGTTTCTTGAAAATAGGATTGACCTACTTCATAAGAGGGGCAAGTAGATGCAATAGCGAAAACAGCGGCATTAGCTCTTTGAGCATCATATAGTCCGTTAATTAAGTGTACATGTCCGGGACCACTACTTCCTGCACAACAGCCAATACCATTAAGCTCCGCCTCTGCTGTTGCTGCATAAGCACCTGTTTCTTCGTGCCTAACATGTATCCATTTAACATCGCTATCCTTCCGTACAGCCTCGTTTACTTCATTTAAACTATCACCTGTAACCGCATAGATATGCTTGATTCCCGATTGTTTAAGAGTATCAATTAATTGTTCTGCTACATTTTTACCCATAATTCATTAATTTAATTGTTTTAAGCAGATAGGATAAAAAATCTATCCCATTGTTATACTAATGAGAACACGTACAGAGATATGTTAGTTTAACAAAAGCATCAAAATACTCCAAAATCAACACCCTGTTTTTCTTTTATATTTTTCTATATCAAGTAATATCATTCCATATAATTACCGTTTATAGTAAGTAACATTTACAAAGCATATAAAATAAACAACTAGTAATTAACCGATTAAGAATAATAAAATTTAAATAATGACCATTTTGAATTAAATTATGTCCAGAATATGTTAAAAACAAAAAATATATGATAGCTCGTGATTATACTTTCAAATCAATGACTATATTTAACACAAATAGTTAATATATATAACTAAATTTAATTTAAACTGATTATGAAAAAAGTATTTTTAATTGCTGTAATTGCAGCGCTATTCACAACAATGGGTGTGAATGCTCAAGGTCTTAAAGGAACTTGGTTTGCGGGTGGTAACCTATCAATGGGAAGTAGCAAGAGTTATACAGAAGCTGGAAATAAAGTTAAAGTTAGTGATTATGCTATCATGCCTCTAGCAGGTAAATTCGTAACACCAAGCCTTGCTATTGGTGGTGCTGTAGGATATGTTTATGGAAAAGCAGATCCAATTAAAACAACTACATTTATTATTCAACCATTGGTTCGTCAATACTGGAACATAGCTGGTAAACTTTATGCTTTTGGTCAAGTAGCTCTGCCTATTCAATTTGGTAACGAGAAAAATAATGGTTTTAAAACAAAAGAAGCAGGTGTAGCAATCGCTTTTGCTCCAGGTTTAGACCTTATCGTTAATAGCTGGTTAACTATTGAAGCATCTTTCAATGTAATTAGCTTTGGCTACGAAAACTCAAAACCTGATGGTGGTAAAACATCTAGTAACTTCAAACTTAACGGTAATATGTTAGGTGCAACTGAACTAGGTAAAATCAACATTGGTGTTAAAGTTTTATTCTAATCAAATAAACATTTTTCAATCATAAACATTAAGAGTCTGAAGATTAATCTTCAGACTCTTTTTTGTGACTATTAATCAATAGTCATACGAAAGACTTTTTATTTGGACATACACTGTATTTAAATTACATTCAGTGTTTAATAATAACAGGATTAAACTGATAGACTATGGTGTGCATCAATATCTATCTACAGCACCATAACTACACCAATCATTAGAGCATAAAAGAGGGTGCATGGTAATTTAATTACCATGCACCCTCTTCCAAGATCACAAACAATCTGAGTTATTTCGATTCTTTTTTATTCATTTCTTTTAATACCATTATACAGATTAGGAGTAAAAATGCTCCTACCAACAAGATGCAAGACCACATAAATACTGGCTTTTCAAACCATGATATTGCTATCGGTTTTGGTTCTAACTTAATCTCCAGTGCTTTCACAAAGTCAGTTGTAGAAACTAGTGGTAAGTCTTGTCCTATCTCTGAGCTAAAGGAGTTTATATCGTAATTGGGAGATGATTCATTTCTTTCATCCAGTACTACACGATAAGATTCCCCTTTTTTCAAAAAAGCACATAGATATTGACTTTTTCCTTTCAAAGATACAGATTGAATTTTTAAAGGTGGGTTATCTTCATTTTCAATTTCCAAATAACAATTTGCAGGAAAAGTAATAAGAGTACTAATGCTAGATACCGAAGTAGATGCACCTTTGGAATTCGAAGATACTAAATTTAAAATCTCTAATTTCTCACCAAATTCAGAATACAATATGGCGCGTCGAGCAAACATTCCCTCCGATTCAACGTTCAGTATAAACTTTGAAACACGTAAAGGTGTTTTTAATTCTGGGAAAAACAGATAGCTTTTTTTATTCACACTATCCTTTTGTACAAAGTCTATTGTGGGCATATCTGCATATTCAGTAGCAATACGACTTGAATAAATCCTCCCAAGTTCTTCTATTTCTATAGGATCTGCTGAATCATTCCCCAAAGTTATTTTATAAAAACTAAAATTCCCTTTAGGAAAATGAACCTGCAACAGTTGACTAGAAGGTCTACTTACGATATCAACCTCATAAGGGTTTAAATGCTTATCTTTTACAGCATACCACTGCTTCATGTCATTACTACCCTGAACTTTTACCCATTTACTAACATTAGAACGGTTTATAACCAAGGAAATTCGATCTATATCTTCTTTATTACGATTTTCAAAAACAACAATGTTTAAACTATCTGTAAACGCACGATCTATAATTGGATAATTTCTAAAATAATCTGTCGATACATCAAACTCAGACGCATTAGGTTGGACAAAGAAAGGAACTTGCAAACTATCCCCGTTTAGCACACGCAGCTTTAGAAGAAAGTCATCAGAAGACAGCCCAATCATATGCTGATCTAAATCTATATTATAA
Organism: Bacteroides sp.; assembly: GCA_030151635.1. GTDB lineage: Bacteria > Bacteroidota > Bacteroidia > Bacteroidales > Bacteroidaceae > Bacteroides_E. The sequence goes on from JASLDF010000133.1 coordinate 10,299, forward strand.
TACCCCGACTGATTAACAGGTTCAACATTAACTTTCCAAACAGACAACGCCGAAGCAGATAGGCTTATTAAACATAATAACCCAAACGTAACTAATCTACTCTTAATTCTCCTCATTTCTATTTTCATTTTTTTCTACTAATTCTTTATCAGTTTGATCATCTTTGACCAGAACTTTTATTTTTTGCTGTAAGAAAGACACTAGTAACAAGATAGCTCCTAGAACAACAAATGAAACGATTCTTCCAGCTTGGTTCATACCCCAAACATCTAAGGTGTAAAATTTAACCAATATAATACCAAAGAGAATCAATGATATCTTACGTAGCACAACTTCGTTTTTTTTCAATCCGACAATCATCGCAAAGAGTGCCAACACCCCCCAAACTATGGGGTAAACTATAGTTCTTACATTCTTAAACAATACGGATAAACCATAATAATTAGTATCACCCGTCGGTGTAAAGAATTGTATTGCCACATTATCAGCCTCCGAACTTGCCAATAGCAATGATGTAATAAAAATTACAATACAGAATAGATTAAATATAGGTCCAAATGTCTTACGACCATTCTTTATTAACAAGTATCCAATAACTATCAATCCTAGCAGTGCTACAAAACGAACCGAAAACAGTCCTGTATTCACATGGTGTATGTAAAATTGATATAAAGAATTATGAGTAACGAACCAATAGCTTAATATTCCTACTGGATAGAATATAAAATAAAAAATAGAGATTCTGTTTAAAGAAGTAAAGCGAGTACGCTTCACACTAGCTATTACTGCGAGGAATGCAACTGTGTAGGACAATAGAGACAATAATCTAAAATTCCCATTAATATAAACATTTTCAGAGTTTTGAAGTTGAAAGTTAATTTCCAGGAATGGGACTAGGAACACAGCCAACACTGTTAAAGACTTAAATAACAAAACAAGTTCACCAACACGTACCAAAAGGTTGCCTTTTAAATATAGACCTAATTGGGAATCTTCTTTCCTTAGTAAATAAAAAGCGATTAACAATCCTATTGTTAAAACTAGCCCAGTTATAAAGATAGGGTTTAGTACAATAGATAACTCGGTGCCATAAGCAAAATAAGAATCACCTAAATCCATGCAATAGGAAACTATAGCCAATGCAAATAAAGCAAGATATCCCACCTGTAAAGTGTTAATTCTAGAATTCCTCCATAATACCAATAATACAACAGCCTCAACAATCCAAAATAGAGTAATTGAATACCCATCAAGTTGTATTGGAACAGCTAAACTCACCAACGATATTACAACTGCAACCAGCATAAAAACAAATTTGCGATCAACCGACTTGTTTTTAAATACTATAAACATGAGGGCAGCATTCAATAAAGCCAGTAAAACAACTATTAATCCCGAATAAGGTGTACCATCCCAAATCAAAAGAGACGCTCCTAGAAAGGATACATTATTTGATAAAACCAAGAAAGCTTGATAGGCAGAAAATTGACTACCTTCTTTTCTCATTATCTGAATAATGGCTAAAATATAAAATTGAACAAAGAACAAGAATGCAAATAAAGTTGAACTAATACGTATGTCAGTTACATCTGTATCCAGCAACCATCCCCAGAAAAAGAGCAAGGTTAAATAATAGCATTCTGAACTAATTAATTTCCAATCTTTTTTCAAAGAAACTAATAACATACCTGTGTTCAACAACAATAGATAAGAAAAAAGAACCACAAAATTTCCACTCCCTGTACTAATCATCAATGGTGCAGCAAAACCTCCAAGAATAGAGAAAAACGCCAATTCTTTACGATCATAAAACAATGATAACAATACCGATAAAAGTGTAATCGCTATTAAAATTCCAAATGCTATGGTCTGACTAAACAATTCATATTCTCTAAATGCTAATGTGATAGTCATATACAAAACTGAAATACCACCTCCTACTAACACTGCTGCAAAGCCGTTATAGTTCTTTTTAAGTTTTAATGCAATAGCTATTATAGCAGCACCTGTTAGAACACCTATACCAACACGAGCCACTTCATTAATCCAGTCTTGATCTATAGCGTACTTTACAAAGAACCCCATACCAATAACCAGCATAATAATTCCAACGGCACTTAACCAGTTGTCTACAAAAATTTTCTTTAGAGATGAGAATACCTTTTCTACTCCTTCCGAAACATCAATAGTAGGAGAATTAGGTCTACTGATAGGCTCTTTAATATCCGAAAAAGATGCATCTTGAGTTATTGTCGGCACTTCCGCTACAACATCCGTATCAACCTTATGAATGGATGCTAAAGGCAAATCTTGTTCAACTAAAGGTTCATCTTCAACTTCCTCTGTTTGCTTGGAACCTTCTATATTTAGTTCTTCATCCTGAATTGAATCTTGAGGAACATCAGTCTCGTTTTGCTTTTTCGCTTCATCTTCTACCTTGATTATCACAGCTTCCTCTTTTACTACATCAAGGGGTAATGCAGGAGGTTTAGGGCCTGTGTAAGTTTGTGATTCATCACTGGTATCAGGCAGTTTTCGTTCTTCCAAATTAATGAGGTCATCAACTTCGGAATTAGCCCCATCGTGTATAGTTTCAGACTCATTAGAATCTTGAGAATCAACAATGTTTTGTAGCCCTGCATCATTCGATGAATACGTTGACGAATTTATCTTCTCATTTAATTCCTCAACACACCTCGTTGATTTCCTTATACTATCAAGTAAAGATTGGAAATCAGATACCAAATAGTTTAATTTATTCAGTATAATCACTAATACAATTAGGATTAGTAAGACAAGAATTTCTATCATAGCAAGTCATTTACATATATAAGCCACAAATATACATTTTAAATCACTACTCCATTCTTATTCTCATAAAAACATAGAATTTATATAAAAAAAATAGTAGCAATCGCCATTATTAGACGAAAACCACTACTTTCAAATAACACACAAAAGAAGTTAACTATCTAGCGTTCAACTCCTCTTCGGCAATTTTCATAAAACGAGTAATATGAAGTCCATCTGCAAACGTATGGCTAATGGTAATGGCAACAGGCATAACCATTTTTCCTTCACGTTTCACAGCTTTACCCACATTTAATAACGGATATGAGTTACCATTTCTTGTTTCTTGCGCACCAACTAAAGATGTGAAGTATAAATCCGGCGTTGCACTCAAGAAAATAGTACCGAATGGATCTACTTCCTCTTCGTCCAAAATAGACGTACCAAAATTACTTTCTGTCTGACCTTTGGCTTTTTCAATAATCTGAGTCGTATTTCTATAGAACTCTTCGAAATTATCTGCAAAAGGAATACGAACAATAGCACAATCCCCCACCTCGTTCAACATAATTGCGGTTGTAATATCGATGGTGTCGTAAAATGTAATCTGGTCGTTTGCATCAATACGATAACGAAATTCCTCAATTTCATTCATCGCTCTTAACATGGCATAAATGTAATAGATAAAGAAAGACTGCCCATTTTTCTTGGCTGCCTCAAGGGCATGAGTACAATCCACTTCCGATGTTATCGAAATATTTGGATTCTGAAATGTTTTAAAGAACTCGTAACTATTTTTACGGCTCCATGTTTTTATGTCAATAATATGCTTCATATCATTCTTGGTTTATTATTAATATCTATTATCTAGGCTGATGGTGCGAACTACAAATCCATTCAGTCTTATAAATTATCGAAGTCAATGTGGTTCCATTTGTACTCTTCGAAAGCCGATTTCCCTTCGTCACACTTTGGACAAACCCAATCGTCTGGCAAGTCATCAAACTCCACACCTGCAGGAATATCTCCCCATGGATCTCCACGATTGGGGTCATAGACATATTCACAGACTATGCATACGTATTTCTTACTTTTCATATCACTTAATATGATCTCTATTTATACTTTGTGAGCCACAAAGATACAATATGAAACTTAGATGCTGTGCAAAAAGACGCACGTATTGACTAGTAAAAATAGAAATCTAACTTCATACAAAATAGAAAGAGGAAGTTTAAACCATTTATTAAACTTCCTCTTCACATTTATATAGATTTATTCTATTCCTTCACACGAAGTTGAATCTGTCTAAACTTAACTTCTTTGTCATTCAGTTGGTTCATAAATTTAACACGTGCAACCGACTGCCCTTCAAGATTAATTTGCACACGATTCTTACTTTGCTCGTAGGTTACTTCAGTCCAATTTACGCCATCCGAACTGATGAACACATGCAACCACTCTTGTAGGTTAGCCTCATTTAAGTCAAACTCAAGATTACTAACAGCTCTCGATTTTTCTAAAACCAATTGCAACGACTGTCCTTTATTCCATTTAACAACTTCCAGTACAGGAGGAAAAATAACACGGTCAGTCTTTGTTTGTAAAGGTACATTCTTTATTTGATCAATATCAGTTTCTAAAGTATTCGGGTTGTAACTTGATTTGTAACTCAACACTTTTCCATATTTGGAATTGTATTGTTTAACAGTATTTTCAAATACTGTAGCAATAAAAGGAGCAACACGTAAACTCGCAGTTTTCACACCTGGTTGGTATGGATTCTGATTGTAACTTTGATCAATAACATATTGCAATTGATACTGCACTTGGATGTATTTATACAACTTAAAAAAATCATCAGAGTTATTTAACAAATCAGTTAATTGAAGAACAGCCATCCCCAAGTCAGCCGTTTTTTTGAACTGCATCACCCAAGGACGAATTTCATTTAAAAGAGCCTCATTGTCTGTACTCGCTAAAAGAACATCAGCAGATTTTGACATTCGAGCAAACTCATCATTCAACGTAGCATAATAACGAGCATTTTTATCCAATCCTTCATGCTTAAGTGCCTCTAGTGCCTCATCAATAAAAGGAGCTAAATCTACCGATTCATCTTTACGATAAAGGTGACCATTCGCTCCTAAATCAGAATTATGTTTTGCAAAAGTCAATAAAGCCTCTCCATCATTTGGCATTAAGTAATTAATGGCACGTTTCCAAGCACGATCACTATCATATGCTTTCATGTTCCATGTATAATCAGCAACGCTATAAATGGCTATTTTTGAAGCTTCAGCATGTTCCATCGGGTTGGCAACAAAACCCGACATTTTATCGGCAATATTTAAATCATTACCATAAACAGGTCCCATCAACAAATGATCTCTCACATAATCTGTAACTGGGAAGTTCCACCAGATATAAGCAGGACGTTGTAAATGTGGGTTCACCCAATCCAACGTAATTTCTTTGATATCAATACAAACGCGATCACCTGTCCACATCACATTAATACCTTTATTCAATTTATCTCCTAATGTAGGTAGGTAGCCACGCTCAATATTACTCCAGCTTTTATTGTATTCTGTAGGACAAAGCACCAATGGTTTAACATCTCCTTTCACTTGAATAAAGTGATTATCTACATAATTCAACAATTCAGCTTGCTTCTCTGCTTTAGTTCCTTCACCAGAAATATCATCGAAGAACACAGCAAAAGCACGCACACCTAGATCATACATTAAATCCAATTTATGCATCAAAGCATCCCGATCTTCATCAATCCAACGAATATCATTTCCAGGATGAATTGCCCAAACAAAATCAACGTAATTCTCATTGGCTACTTCTACCAAAGTCTTAATCTGATCGGCTTCTTTAATAGGATAAGGTTCTCTCCAACGTGGTGAACGATGATAAGGATCATCCTTTGGACCATAGATATAGGTGTTTAATTTATAATCACCATAAAATCTAATTTGAGAAAGACGTGCATCAAAACTCCACGGAGTCCCATAAAAGCCTTCTACCACACCTCTATATTCTACATCTGGATAATCTTTAATTTCAATAATAGGTAAGCGATTCTCTTCCAAAAGCTGTGCCAATGATAATATACCATAATAAGTGCCTCTATCGTCAAAACCAGCAACTACAATTTCCTTTTCACGAACCGCTACATAGTAACCTTCTTTATGAGCTGGAATATGCTTGACATACTTTCGTATTGAAGTATCGCCACGTTTACCCACAATAATTTTAATTCCCTTTTTATCTACTGATAGGTTCAAAGCTGATTCCAACTTATTTAGGAGGTGCTTATTAGTAGATTTATCGGTAACAATACGTGCTTTTCCATCAAAAAAGATGTATTTATCATTCGCACGAACTTCGTGTGGACTGGGTTGAATTTTGGATGCAACATTCGCAAATGTCAAGCTACTAATGCATAAAAAAAGCACCAAAGCCACATAAAATATTTTCTTCATGATCTCTTCAAGGATAAATTAATTTGTTTTTCTTAGTTGCCTACTAAAATAGTACAAATAAACCTGCAAGTCAACATAATCCTTTAATCCTTCTAAAGACTTCTTACTCTATAAAAAAAGGCATCTGTATTTTTACATACAAATGCCTCTCAATAATATATTTAGTAGATTATCTTATTTTCCGTAATACGCATTAAGATACATCTCTTTCAACTCACTCATCAACGGGTAACGAGGATTTGCCCCCGTACACTGATCATCGAAAGCTTGCTCCACCATTTCGTCAAGAGTTGCCAAGAAATCTTTTTCAGATATTCCATACTCAGCAATCGTTTTCTTAATACCTACCTTGGCCTTAAGCTCGTCAATAGCTGCAATAAATTTAACCAATGTGTCTTCGTTATTCTTTCCTACAATTCCACAATAATTCGCACACTCTGCATATCTTTCCAACATGTGTGGATGTTCATATTGAGAGAATGTACCCATTTTTGTAGGAACTTCACTCGCATTGAATTTCATCACCTCTGTTATTAACAACGCATTAGCAACACCATGAGGCAAGTGATGGAAAGCACCTAATTTATGAGCCATTGAGTGACAAACACCTAAGAATGCATTAGCAAAAGCCATACCTGCAAGTGCAGAAGCATTTGCCATTTTCTCACGAGCAATTGGATCTAAAGCACCATTCTCGTAAGCACTTGGCAAGTATTTAAATACCAACTTCATCGCTTTCAACGACAAGCCTTCCGTATAGTCCGTAGCCATCATTGAAGCATACGATTCCAATGCATGAGTTAAAACGTCAACCCCCGAAGCACTAGTTAATCCTTTAGGCTGATGCATCATATTATCAGCATCAATAATCGCCATATTAGGCATCAACTCGTAATCGGCAAGCGGATATTTAACTCCTGTACTTTCATCGGTAATTACGGCAAATGGAGTAACCTCCGACCCTGTACCCGAAGAAGTAGGAACTGCCACAAAGTAAGCCTTCTCGCCCATTTTAGGGAATGTATAAACACGTTTACGGATATCCATAAAGCGCATTGCCATATCCAAGAAGTCTGCTTCTGGATGCTCGTACATCACCCACATAATTTTAGCGGCATCCATTGCCGAACCACCTCCTAGTGCAATAATCACATCAGGTTGGAACGCCAACATCGCCTCTGCTCCTTCACGTGCACAAGCTAAAGTTGGATCGGGTGCCACATCAAAGAAACAAGTGTGCTGAATATTCATTTCATTCAACTTGTCTTCAATTGCCTTTGCATATCCATTTTGATACAAGAATTGGTCGGTAACAATAAACGCTTTTTTCTTGTTCATTATTGTGCCCAGCTCATCAAGTGCAACTGGCATACTGCCATTTTTAAAGTAAACTTTTTCAGGACATCTAAACCAAAGCATATTTTGTCTCCTTTCCGCAACCGTCTTAATATTTAATAAATGTTTCACACCCACGTTTTCCGACACTGAGTTACCACCCCAAGAGCCACAACCCAAAGTCAACGAAGGAGCCAATTTAAAGTTGTATAAATCACCAATACCTCCATGAGAAGATGGTGTATTTATTAAGATACGACAAGTCTTCATCATCGCTTCAAACTTGTCCATTTTCTCTTTCTCGTTCATATTGATGTACAAACAAGAAGTATGACCATAACCTCCATCTTTCACCAATCGATCTGCTTTAGCCAAAGCGTCATCAAAGTTTTTCGCTTTGTACATCGCCAATACAGGAGATAATTTTTCATGTGCAAATTCTTCTGATAGTTCTACTGATTCCACTTCACCAATCAAAATCTTGGTCGATTCTGGTACCGTAACACCTGCTAATTGGGCAATAGTATGTGCTTTCTGACCTACAATTTTCGAATTCAACGAACCGTCAATCACAATTGTCTTACGCACTTTGTCCAATTCTGTGGGTGTCAAGATATGGCATCCACGCACTTCGAACTCTTTTCTCACTTTCGCATAAACTTTGTCCAATACCGTTACCGATTGTTCCGAAGCACAAATCATACCGTTATCAAAAGTCTTTGAATGGATTAGCGAGTTCACCGCCATTACTACATCAGCAGTGTCGTCAATAATTACTGGCGTATTTCCAGCACCCACACCAATAGCAGGTTTACCCGAAGAATAGGCAGCATTTACCATACCTGGACCACCTGTAGCCAAGATAATATCAGACTCCTTCATTACTGTGTTAGTTAACTCCAACGAAGGAACATCAATCCAACCTACAATCTCTTCAGGAGCACCTGCAGCTACAGCTGCATTCAAAACGACACGAGCCGCTTCAATGGTACAACCTTTTGCACGAGGGTGCGGACTGATAATAATAGCATTACGCGTTTTTAGCGCCAATAATATTTTAAATATAGCGGTAGAAGTAGGGTTTGTTGTCGGAATAACCGCAGCAACCACACCAATTGGTTCCGCAATTTTACGAATACCAAATGCAAGATCCTCTTCCACTACACCACATGTTTTTACATCTTTATATGCATTGTAGATATACTCCGTAGCGTAGTGATTCTTAATCACTTTATCCTCTACGATACCCATACCTGTCTCTTCAACAGCCAGTTTCGCTAAACGAATTCGGTCATTGTTTGCCGCCAATGCTGCAGCAAGAAAAATATCATCTACTTGTTTTTGGGAAAATGTTGCAAATACTTGCTGTGCAGCGCGCATCGCTTCCATTTTAGCAAGAAGTGCATCCACATTGTCAACCATTTTGCTAGCCTTTTTTTTGTCCATACTCTTCATAAGTGTTTATTGATAAAGTCGTTTTCTATCTGCTAGTTATCACATCAATATTCCCCATCGTATCCTATTATATACGAATAAAACAAGCCAATTTTAGTGGCTACCTATACCTATTGGGGTTGTGTATTCCTAACCTTTCATCTACAAAGTAGTAATAAAAAAAGGAATATAAAGCGTCTCTTCCAAAGTTCGAATCGATTTATACAATTATTCACAATCTCGTTACAATTCCATATATATTACACCAACTATTTTCGGATGCCTCACTCCTCACACAATGCCATTCTTCCCCATATAAATTCTGGATTTATACTTCTAAAGTAATGACGGCGAGTTGTTCAATAAGTTAAAGAGCGAAGTACAAA
>JASLDF010000037.1 GCA_030151635.1 Bacteroides sp.
CTTGAAAGACATGAATTCCCATCTTCATATCTGGTAAGTGAAGTGTCAAAGAATCAACTCTGTCCACATTTGCCTGGACAACGCTTCCATTCGGAACATTTGGCAAAGCACCAAACCACAAATACTTATCATCTACTCTCAATTCAAAATTTGAAGATTTTTCACTCTTTGAAGACTCCCACACCATTTCCCATTTATCACGTGAAATATTCGAACGGTAAGGCACTTTTTTCCACACATAATCGCTGAAATTAGCTCCTACATCACTTGGTTTTTCTGCATCAGCAGCTAAATCAACCGTAGGAACAACTACCTTTTTATTGGATAGGCCGAAATACATATTTCCTTGCACATTGAAATCCATTTGATGTTCATTCCAATCCAAAACCTCTACCTCCATATTTCCTGGAATAGATTTCAAAGCTTTTTCTTCGTCTGGGAAACCTGGGCTAGAGATGGAGTTGATATTAAATACATAGCGATGATTACGTAAAATATTTTTATAGCTATCTACTAATCCTGTTTTGGGTTTATAGTAGGCAAAATCCATGCGATAAAAAGTTTCAATTGGCGATGCACTTTCAATATTTTGAGTGCCAAAATAACCACCCACAACCAAACAAGGCATGGTTTCCATATTCATTCCTTGCATGGATTCAATGGATTCTGGAATATAGATCTGACCAACCACTTTATCACTTCCCTTGGGGTTAGTAGCTAAATCAACTTCATAAAGTAGAGGCATTTGATCCGCCTCTGCAATGAGTTTTGAGCTCGTACCATCAGCTAAATTGTAGAGTGCTTCTTTTGGAATATTCGAACTGTACACTTGAGTACCACTCAAATGGTCTGCTGATGTTGCAACAAATGCTTTGTTCTTGGTACGATACACACGAACACTTGTCAACTTAAAATTTTCTAACCCTTCAACTTCATTTGTTTGTTGGTCTTGATTCTGATTTGCAAAACGCAAACCCACATCCACACGAGCCAATGCCATGTAAAGCAATACAGCCAATTGCCTATCGCGATCTACGACAAAGGGCAATGGGTATTCTCCCCACATCGGCATCTTTGCAAACTGACCTTCGGAACTACTGTTCCATTTACCTGCTAAATCAAACGTAAATTGATTTAGTGCATTTTCTTTGGTTGTGCCATCGATTAATTTCACAGCAGGACTATTGGCAATAATCACTACCCGATAGCATTCTTGCTTATTACTTCTAGGAATACGAATGACCAATCTGTTGCCTTTGTTTTGCACGACTTCAGCATTGTATCGGTAAACTTCATCGCCATTATCAAGGACTTCAAAAATAAGTATTTGAGTTTTTGAGGCATCAATACCAGTTTCACTCTCCCAAGTACCACGCGTAGCCAATGTTGCACCTGGTGCAGACATATTAACTACCATTTGCACGGTGTCGGTGTTTGTTAAAGTATCATCCAATGAATCGGAAGAACAAGCACCCAATAGAAGCACCATTCCAACAACGATGAACCTATGCACTAAATGTCCTAAATTGAATTGATTTCTATTTCTCATACTTTGTATATCGTGATAACAACAGCTGGATTGTTCGTTTATTTTCTTCTAATCTTGCTTTTCAGAAAAATATCCTTCTTGTCCATTAACTCTTTTGATGTTGCTCGATCAACTGCCCAAGCAAAAATATTACAAAACATTTGCGAATTGTAAACAGGAGTAGGATATTTACTAGAACCAGGTGAGTAATTTGGTTTAGCTATAGGCTCATAAGTATCCATTTCGTACCAAAAGGGACAGATTGTTTGTGAATTATCATGACCACTTTGAGAGTTAAACCCACCATCACCAACAAAAACCAAATTATAACTATCCGATTGATATTTAAAAGCTGACACACCTTCAGTTCCAGCACCCAATTCTCCTCTTTTATTTAATTTATAATCCTTCGAATAAATAGACGTATGTATGTCATTTTCAGGGATACCTACAACATAACAATAATGACTTGCGTCTTCACCCCATTGATATTCAGAAATATCTCCAAAAGGACCATTTAAAACAGGGTCTTGTCGATATAGATTTAAATATTTATCCCATTCTTCAACATCTAAATCCTTCTGCATTCTAAAAGCTTCATTCCCTACTAAGGGAACAGCCTTTGAGCCAGAACTACTCCCCATCGATAGTTTTATATTATAAACTGATTCAAAAAAAAGTAAAGGAGAAGTATTTTCCATAAATAAAACTACAACACCTCCATTTTTCATAAAATCCAACAAAATTGGAACATCTGACTTATCAATAGTGCTATTATGTCCAATATGAAAAATATCAGCCATAGCTAAGTCATCTACACCTTTTAGAGTGTTCTTTATTCGTTTATTTCCAGTCAACCATTCTTTAACATCAATACTTAAAACTGAAGTATTACCACCATTAATAATATTAAAACCTTCGACTTTAACTCGGCTGTTATCGTTAGGTCCAAAGTTATTAGGAGAGGTTAATACTTTATTTGCAACAGACTTTCCACTTAAATTATATCCATATGTATCTTCGCCATATCCTAAAGTTACAATATTCAACTGCCCCATAACAGGATTAATCGTTGCTTCGCAGTAGGTATCTGCACTACTATTCGATTCGATAATTACGGTAAAGGGTTCCGTTTTTTTATCTTCGGATAGAGAGAGAATACCACTCCCTTTCAACTGAATTTCTTGAGGAGCTGTTGTCCCTTTCAAAACTCCTTCGGCAGTAAACGTAATGCCATGAATGGGTTGCGTTTGTATTTTATAGGGTAATCCTGCTAACTGACTGTTATCGGCTTTGATGCTCAAGGTGATAAAATGGTCATTACCCAACCTTCTCATCGATTTATACGTGCCGTGAACTTCTACCGTTTCGCACATCATCGAATACATCACATCTAGATAAGACTGATGCACCACAATTGGAATATCAAAAGTTCCAAATTGAACGTGCAACGTATCTGTCAACATTTCGTTCGAGAGGTTGGTTTTTAGAGGTGTAATACGAATTGATTTGCTTCGTTCGTTCCATACAGCCTTAAAGTTTTCTGTAGCTTGTGGATCAGTTTCTGTACTCGCCCATTTTAGAACAAGTGGTTCTTCTGATGTTAATGGATAGTTCGTTTGATACGCAACATCTGCAACGTTTGTTTTCGCAAAGTTTGCATCAATACGTGGTTCGAATGTAAATTCACGGTTGTCAAGCCCAAAGTAGTATTGACCTTGAATGTGCATTTCGTGAATCGTTTCATCACAAGAAACCAACTGAAAATCTACATTTGTTGTTGAAGTCGATTTCAAAGCCTCATCTGCAGTAGTAAACCCTGCACTACGCACATTAATAATGTTAAAAAGGTAACGATGATTTCTTAGAATTGGAGCGTAGTGACGAATGCCTTCAGCATCCTCTTGGGCAAAATCCAACCGATAATAGGTGGTTGGCCCACCATCGAAAGAACCCCCAATTACCAAACAATGCACAGCATCGTTCGACACTTCACCTGCACCGTTTGAAATAGGCAGTCCCACTTCGGGTACATAAATTTCACGCACTAACGCCTTTGCTTCATTCGCAGCTGGAAGTTCATAAACCAAAGGTTGATCGTCACTTCTTCGTTGCACATTGGGCACCCAAGCCGTCTTATTAGACTCGTTATTTAGGGGACCAATGTATCCTTCATTAACCGTACGATACACGAGAACACGCTCTAAATTGAAATTAGAAAGTCCAAGAGTTTCTTCCGAGTAAAGACCGTGTTGAGTCGCTTCATCCATTTTAAAATTTAGACCAACATCAATACGTGCCAATGCCCTAAAAAGTGACACTTGAAAGGAATTTTTGTCTTCTTTGATACCTTGCACAACAACTTGTCCAAACATAGGAAATGGATCGGAGCTACCTGTTGTAGCATTCCACTTCCCATCTTGGGGCATTTTGTAGGTCAAAGTACGCACAAATGCATCCCATTTGGTTGACTTCTCTTCCAACGGAAATGTTGAAACATCTACATTCGCTACAATCATAAGATTGACTACAGCTTCAGTTTTGAGCAATTTCAAAGTAACCGTAGCTCGTTTAGGATCTTGCTCGTTAAATTGCAGTGAGTTTTCAACAATTGGAGCACGGTATAAAAAAGTTTTCTTATCGTCATTATCGAAGACCAATACAGCCAAACGCTCCGAATCAATCATTCGTTCCGCTTTACTGTCCATCGCTCTTGTTTGAGCTCCATTTTGCTTTGGTTTCATGTGATCTGGTAAATTGAAAACCAGTTTCATAAAACCTTCACGTGACAAGACTTCCGATTCTTGCTCATCCATCTCTTCGGAATTGCATGCATTTACCAATACAAACATTCCTACAAACAAGAAAATAAATAAAATTCGGTGCATTAATCTATCCATGATCGATAAGTAAAAGGACTACAAATCAATATCTATCATATTGATTACCCATCCGTTAATAATAATTGATGTTTTAATCCAAGTCGATGTATCACCCGATACATAAACGGAAATAGAAAATTCGTCTTTACGGTCTAAATACTCCTGAAGACTCATCTGATGAGGAAGGTATCCTTCGTGTTTTAAAAGATAAATCAAATCGATTATGCTTTTGTCTAACACAGTTTTACCAGCTTTATCTTCAATAATTAAACGAGTTTCGTGGTTTTCAACCAATCTTGAAACCGCAAATTCGGCTGCTATTGCATTGGGCGTTTCTGTAGATACAGCATTCCCATTCTCGTCCACACGTGGTGGTACTTTTTTGTAGTAATTTGGATGATAAGTAATGGGCTCATCCCCTAAAACACTATAATCGTATTTAATGGCAGCATTGCCATGTTTCTCTTCAATTCGGATTGAATAATCGGCTGTTGATATCTGTCTAGCATCGGTTTCAATCACTACAACACGCAGTGCATTGTTCACTTTTTGAGTTGGAATTGTGAAATGACTATTTCCAATAACCTGAACTCGTCTATTGGGTAAATACCCGAGCAATGCATTGTTTAGTGGAGAATTAAAAAGTGTAGCATTCATTTCTGAAGGTCGCAGTCTTGCAACAAATTGATCAATATGAAACGAAGTAGCCTCCACATTGGGCAAATTAAAATAGGAGGTTGACTCTTTAAAACGATTGTCATTGGCCCAAACTACAAATTGATATGTACCCACAGGTAGTTGTGGCAATTCCATCGTGTAGTTTTTTGCTTTCACATGTGCCCCTTTATCATGAGCCTTGGCAATAAACACACCGTCTTCATCAAAAATAAATAGGGATACTTCGTCTATCTGATTTCCAAAAACGTCGGCATTTAGAATATTCCACGTATAGTTAAAACTTACGGTGGTTTTACAATCTTCTGCACGTTCGTTAATGCAATTTGTGAGTAAGAATACAGCACCTAAGAAAAAGAGAAAAAGAGAACTTATTTTTTTCATCTTTATTAGTTCTATAGGTATACAGAATAAATCTGCATTGGAGTACCTGTTAATTTTACAGTTACAGATTCCGAAGAATCTGCAACTATAAAAGTGATCTTATCTATTGATTTTAAAATCAAAAATCAATTTCAATATTATTCAACACCCAAGGATTAACTGTAATTGTTACATCCATAAACATTTCCTCTGGATCAATTACTGGGTTCGGATTATTAGGGGTTACTTTACCACCACCTGGAACATCGTCACCAATATTTTTAATGTTGTTCACTTTAACATTGTAAA
>JASLDF010000039.1 GCA_030151635.1 Bacteroides sp.
ACTGTAATTTTTCAGGGAATTTCATGCTCATATAGTTTAAAGTTAATATTATAAGAATTTATACGTAAATATACTAGAAATATAATGATAACAAGTATTATTTAAGGCAATTAGTGAACAAGCAACGCCAATAAGATAGCCAAGTAGTATTTCCCAAGCGTTGTTATGTTTTAATAACATCCTTGAAGTTCCTAATAGGCCTGCAATGAAAATTGATGTTGAAATTCCAATTAGTGGGTCATACTCGAAAAGTTTTGTTAATGATATGAATCCACCTGTAAGTGCTCCCATGGCAGCCATGTGTTCACTAACTCTTAATTTGGCATTAATGAGTAGGTGTATGCAAAGAATTAATATTGATGCGAATATTATAGCATTTAGGTACCATGGCAAGTGTTTTTTTAACATCATTAAGGCACAGAAAATATAAGAAATCAGGGTAACTAATAATGGCATGAAACGATCTTGTCGTCTATTAAGAATGCTAAGAGCAATGAGATCATACTCGTCTCTTACCCCCCTAACTTTAATTCCTTTTCTCCATTTATATGTTAATGTAAGAAATAAAACTAAGACACTAATTGCAGAAACTATTGTGGCATATAAGTAGCTGAATCCCATTTCTGCCAGTACAATAAATATAAAAGAATAGCACAATGTACTAACCATAAAGCTACCGACGGTTTGTTGGTAGAAGGTTATTTGCCTAGAAATGGAGAAGTGATTCAATTTATGAAGTAGAAAAATACTAATTAGAGGTAACACGATTGTAAACCTAAAGACGATATCTAGGATTCTAAATATTTCTCCTCGTGAGAATGTAGCATTTAATCGAGTAAAGAAGAGTAGGGTACAAAAGGCTAAAAAGGGCACCAAAAAAGGAGTGAAAGCAAATGATATTAGCTTCGCACCTTTAACTCCAACTCTGTCTATAAATGAATTCTCGGTCATTTTCTTATTTTCTTAATCTAGCTACAGGTATATTTAACTGTTGTCTGTATTTGGCAATAGTTCTACGTGCTACTGGGTAGTTCTTCTCTTTTAAAATCGCGGAAAGCTCTTCGTCTGTATACGGTGCTTTCTTGTCTTCTTTGTCAATACATTCAAGTAGAATTCGCTTAATTTCTCTTATAGACATTTCTTCTCCATCTTCATTGGTAAAGCTATCTCCGAAGAAATGCTTTAATGAGAAAATGCCATAATTTGTTTGAACGTATTTACTATTGCTAACTCTCGAAATTGTCGAAATATCCAATCCTGTTTTTTCTGCTACATCTTTTAAAATCATTGGTTTTAACTTGCTTTCATCTCCGTCCAAGAAAAAGGGTCTTTGAATATCTATAATGGCTTGCATTGTTACTATTAGTGTATTCTGGCGTTGCTTAATAGCATCGATAAACCCTTGAGCAGAATCTAGTTTTTGTTTCAGAAACAACATTGCCTCTTTTGATTCTTTAGATTGATTCTTTTTATTCTTTGTATGTTCTTGAATCATTGCAGTATACTCATCATTTAAATGAAGTTCGGGTACATTTCTATTGTTAAGACTTAATGTAATTGTACCTTCGATTGTTTCAACAATGAAATCAGGAATAATTTGTTGTAAGTTTTTCCCCAATGATTCGCCTAGTGATGCACCTGGGCGGGGATTTAATTTAGTTATTTCAAAAACAGCACTTTCTAAAGTTTGTTCATCAATATCTAGCTTCTTTTCAATTTTATCCCAATGTTTTTTAGTAAACTCTTCGTAGCAATCTGTTATAATTTTTCGCTCCAAATCGTAATTAACGCCTTCGGGTTTGCGATTTAATTGTATGAGTAAGCATTCCTGTAGCGATCTACTTCCAACGCCTGCTGGGTCAAATAGTTGTATTATATGTAGAACGTGCTCTATTTCATCAAGGTTTGCATCTATACCCATATATATAGCTAATTCATCTAAAATGCTATCAAGGGATTTCCTAATTAATCCATCATCATCAAGAGATCCAATCAAATACTCACCAATTTGGTTCTCCTTATCGGTTAATTTTTGTTCGCGAAGCTGTTCTAGAAGTATATCGTAGAATGATGTATCTTCTGAAAACGGAATGTCTTCGGGACTCTCTGGTTTTGAGTAATTATGTTCTTTTATCTTATAATCAGGAATGTCATCTTCATTTAAGTAATCGCTTAATGCATCATATTCAGTTGATTCTTCCACGGATTCTTGGACAGATGCTTCGTCTTCTCTACTTTCTTCCTTACCTTCTTCTAAAGCTGGGTTCTCCAAAATCTCTTCACGAATTCGATCTTCTAATTCTAGAGTTGGAAGTTCTAGAAGCTTTACCAATAAAATTTGTTGAGGAGACAGTGTCTGTGTTAACTTCTGAGTCTGAGTTTGTATTTGTTTTGAGCTTAGTGCCATGGAATTAGGTGGATTTATTAGTAAAAATAGAAATTCATTTTGAATTAATAACTTAAGTATTTGACCTATTTTGTTGTGAATATACATTGATTTTTCTGCTTTAACAAAAGGTTACTTCTTTTACTTCATCTAAAAAAGATTCTAGATGTTGGTTGTCTGTATTGATTAATCTTTTCAGTAAATTTGCGATTATCAATATGAGACAATTTGCAGATGTAATATTACCATTGCCAATTCCACGGCTATTTACATATGGTATAGAAGATGAGTTAGTGAGCAGTGTACAAGTGGGCTGTAGAGTAATCGTTCCTTTTGGAAAGAAGAAATTCTATACGGCTATTGTTTATCAACTTCATGCCCGCAAACCGGAGGGCTATGAAGTGAAAGCTATATCTTCTGTTATTGATGACTATCCGATAGTTTTACAGAATCAATTAAAATTCTGGAATTGGATTTCAGATTATTATATGTCTGCATTAGGCGATGTATATAAAGCAGCTTTGCCTTCTGGATTAAAATTAGAGAGTGAAACTCGTATTGAGCTAAATGCTGACTACGAGGGTACTCCCGATCTTTCGGATAATGAATTAAAAGTTCTCCATCAATTATCTTCTGAACCGAGTCAATATTTGACTAAAATAGCAAAAGATACAGGTATTACGGATATACTAAGGGTAGCAAATAAGCTTTTGGAACGAAATGCTATTGTATTAAATGAAGAGCTTGTAGATAGCTATAAGCCGAAAATGGAATCACGTATTAGATTTACAACTGAGTATCAAAATCTTCAAAAGCTAGAAGCACTTTTCGAAGTGTTAAGTAGAGCTCCAAAGCAGTTGGATATTGTGATGAAATACCTGGAGTTTTCTGAATCATTGAAAGGTGGCGAGGTTCAGGAAGTTATTAAGTCGCGTTTGTTAGCAGGAGCGAATGCTTCTGGTACTACCTTAAAAGGCTTAATTGATAAAGGGATAATGGAAGAATATGCTATTGAAATTGGTAGAATTGGGGGTGATGTACTTGATGAAAATGAAGCTCACGTCTTAAATCCAGCCCAACAAAAAGCACTAGTTCAAATTGAAGAAAGTTTTATTGATAAGCAGGTAACACTTTTATTCGGAGTAACTTCTAGTGGTAAAACAGAGGTGTATATTCATCTTATTCAGAAGTATTTAGATCAAGGTAAACAGATTCTTTACTTAGTCCCAGAGATAGCATTAACTACACAGATAACAACCCGATTGAAGCATGTTTTTGGAGACAAACTAGGTGTTTATCATTCGAAGTTTCCAGATGCTGAACGCGTTGAAATATGGAAAAAACAGTTAAGTACATCTCCCTATCAAGTCGTATTAGGTGTGAGGTCTTCTGTTTTATTGCCATTCCAAAACTTAGGTTTAGTCATTGCTGATGAAGAGCATGAGACTACATATAAACAACAAGATCCAGCACCCAGATATCATGCCCGTGATGCGGCTATTGTTCTTTCTGCAATGTTTGGGGCAAAGGTGTTGTTGGGTACCGCAACTCCGGCTATTGAAACATGGTATAATGCGGAATGTGGTAAGTATGGTTTGGTAAAGCTATTGGATCGTTATAAAGAAATTCAACTTCCTGAAATTGTAGCGGTAGATATTCAAGAGCTAAAACGAAAGAAAATCATGTCCGGCCAATTTTCTCCAATGTTATTGGGGTTAATAAAAGAGTCTTTAGCCAATCAAGAGCAGGTTATTCTATTTCAGAATAGACGTGGATTTGCTCCTTTAATTGAATGTAATACGTGTGGTTGGGTTCCAAAATGCTTGAATTGTGATGTGAGTTTAACTTATCATAAAAGAGCGAAGGAGTTGACTTGTCACTATTGCGGACATAGCCAACCGGTTCCGACTAAGTGCCCAAATTGTGATAGTGCTGAACTATCTTATCGTGGTTTTGGGACCGAAAAAGTAGAGGATGAAATAAAGCAACTATTTCCTGAAGCTAGAGTTGCTCGCATGGATTTAGATACTACTCGGACTAGAAATAGTTATGAGCAAATTATTAATGACTTTCAAGAAGGACGTACTAATATTTTGATTGGTACACAAATGGTGTCTAAGGGACTTGATTTTAACCATGTAAGTGTGGTTGGCATTTTAAATGCCGATACGATGTTAAACTATCCTGATTTTCGTTCTTATGAAAGAGCATATCAATTGATGGCTCAAGTTTCTGGTAGAGCAGGTAGGCATGGTAAACGTGGTAAGGTAATTCTTCAAACGAGAAGTATAGACCACCCTATTATACCTCAAGTTATTAAAAATAGATATGAAGAAATGGTTGATAATCAGCTGGAAGAACGCCAGCTATTTCACTACCCTCCATATTATCGCCTAGTTTATCTCTATGTGAAACATTTGGATGAGGCTAAGCTGAGTCAAGGAACTAATTATATTGCTGACCGTCTGAAAGCTATTTTTGGAAGTCGTGTATTAGGTCCGGATAAACCTCCTGTAGGTAGAATTCAACGATACTATATTAAGAAAGTAGTATTAAAAATTGAACGTAACGCTTCAATGAAAGAGGTACGTAAACTATTGTTTGATGTAAAAGAAGAAGCTTTAACTCATAAAGCTTTCAAGTCATTAATTGTCTATTATGATGTAGACCCAATGTAAACTGTTGATATGAAAAAGATTTTATTTGTTTGTTTAGGAAATATTTGTCGTTCGTCTTCTGCAGAAGGAGTAATGCTGCATCTCCTTGAAGAACGTGGTTTATCATCTGATTTTGTAATTGATTCGGCAGGTACATCAGGCTACCACAATGGAGATTTACCAGATAGTAGAATGCGTAAGCATGCACAGTTACGTGGATATGATTTGGTGCATCGTTCTCGTAAAGTTCAGGTGGAAGACTTCTATGAGTTTGATTACATCATTGGAATGGACGATAAAAACATAGCTGATTTACGTACTTTGTGCCCCTCTTTACTTGAAGAGAAGAAAATCCACCGCATGGTTGAATTCTCTTCTCAACATGATAATTTATATGTTCCGGATCCTTATTATGGAGGTTCAGATGGTTTTGAACTTGTCTTAGATCTGCTTGAAGATGCTTGTGAAGGATTACTTAATTCTTTAACTCGGGATAGCTAATTCGAGTGTGGTAAATAATTTTTAGTTTTTCCTTAAACACCTCTTTGATATTTTCTATATCTTGAAATGTGATTGGGCATTTCTTGAAATAGCCTTCATTGACTTGTGCATCAATAAGTTTTTCAACTAAATTACTAATTGTTTCTTCAGTGTATTCTTTTAAACTTCTTGATGCGGCTTCTACAGAATCTGCCATCATTAGAATTGCAGTTTCCTTTGAGAAGGGATTCGGACCTGGATAGCTAAATTTTGAGTCGTCTGGAGTTTCTCCAGGGTGCTCGTTCATCCAAGAAATATAGAAATATTTAGTTTTGCCTTCTCCATGATGAGTCACAATGAAATCTTTGACTGCATTTGGTAGGTTATGTTTATCGGCCAATTTGATACCATCATATATGTGATTTATAACAATCTTTGCACTTTGTTCAAAGCTCAATTTACTATGAGGATTGAATCCTCCCGATTGGTTTTCTGTAAAGAAAGCTGGATTTTGCATTTTACCTATATCATGATATAGTGCGCCAGTTCTAACAAGCTGGCTGTTGGCTCCAATCTTTAATGCTGCTGCAGAAGCTAAATTTGCCATTTGCATTGAGTGCTGGAAGGTTCCTGGTGCTACCTCTGATAATCTTCGTAAAAGCGGATTGTTTATATTTGAAAGCTCTACTAAAGTGACATTTGATGTAAAACCAAACATTTTCTCCAATAGAAATAAGAAGGGATATGTAAATAGTAGTAAGATACCATTTATTGCAAACTCACTATATCTACTTGTGTTGAATTTAGTAATATCGCTTTCCATTATCATTTCGTAAGCAAAGAATGTTACGGCATATCCTACGGAAATTATCACCGCACTTTTTATTAGCTGAGACCTTTGCGATAATTCTTTTAAGCTGTATATAGCAATCATCCCTGTTACTATCTGAAGAATGATAAACTCTTGTGGCGAAGATACTACTATTGAGCAAATGATGATTGTAGTAGTGTAAGCAACAAAAGCTGTTCTAGAATCTAAGAATATGCGTATGATAATAGGCATCATGGCATATGGGATAATATATACAGCATTTGAATTGCTGTTTATGACAGATGTAATTACGCAGTAGAATATAATTAGTAGAAAAAGAAGTGTTAGATTTCTTTTTCTATGGTATAAATCCTTTTTAAAAAGTTCTAAATAGAACATAAAGCAAAACATGAGGATTGAAACCAGTAATACTTGGCCTGCCAAGGTCATGTATTCGTGGCTTACAGCCTCGGTATGTTTGGATGTCTCTTTGCTAAGAGAGTTTAAGATATTATAAGCCTTTTGGTCGACAATCTCCCCTTTATCAATAATTTTTTGTCCACTTTGAATGAGTCCTTTTGTTAGTGATAAACTAGACAACAACTCTTTTCTAACTGTTTGGGTACGTTCTGCCTCGAAAAAAAGATTTGGAATAAAATATCTGTTCAAGTTACATTGACGAAATAAAATATTTTCGCTAGTTGTTGTACTTCTATTTGTAAGTTCTTCGTATGCAAATTTAGGAGTGTATAGTTTTGAAATGTCTTGTTCGTAAGCAGATTTGCTTTCAGTGACCATAATGGATTGTATCCCATCATCCATTAGCTGTTTTATACTGTCGGATGAAATAATTCCTTGAGTGTATGCTTTTTGTAGATAACTGATAATAGCCTCTTTTTGACTTTTGTGTGGGATTATTGTGTGTAGTCGTTCTGTGTAGTCTAATTCAAATTTTCGAATCATGCTATCACACACGGTATTGTCAATATTATAATAAGGTCTGAAGTCAGACTTGAGGATGCTATCTTCTTCATTTTTGATTATTTTATCCTCTTTATATATGGGTATGTCGAACGGAGCAATCAGTTGACCATACTTCCATGGTCTATTTAGTTCATATTGGTAATTAAACTTGCTTTCGCGGGGAAGAAAGTAAGTAATGCAAGCTACAGCACCAATAAAGATCAAAACCTTGTAAATTATGTCTTTATGTATCCGTTTATTCTCTTTGAATTTTGGCTTCATGTTTCGGAATTTTTCGAAAAGTACGAAATTAAACTTTAGTATGGAAAAAAAAGATTAATTTTGCGATGTTTTATATATAAGTATGGATATGTCTAATAGAAAAGTAAGAGTTCGTTTTGCGCCTAGTCCTACAGGTGCTTTGCACATAGGTGGTGTACGTACTGCCCTATATAATTATCTTTTTGCTCGTCAGCATGGTGGTGATTTAATTTTCCGTATTGAAGATACGGATTCTAATCGATTTGTTGAGGGTGCAGAAGAGTATATTTTAGAGTCATTTAAATGGTTAAACATTCAGTTTGATGAAGGTGTTACATTCGGAGGTGATTGTGGCCCATACCGTCAATCGGAACGTCGTGACATTTACAAGAAATATGTACAAATTCTTCTAGAGAATGATAAAGCATATATTGCTTTTGATACTCCAGAAGAGTTAAACGCGAAACGTGAAGATGTAAGTAATTTCCAATACGATGCAACTACTCGCATGGATATGAGAAACTCTCTTACTTTACCTAAAGCAGAAGTTGATCAATTAATTGCTGATGGTGTTCAATATGTTGTACGTTTTAAAATTGAACCTAACGAGGATATACATGTGCAAGATTTAATTCGTGGTGAAGTTGTTATCAATTCTTCTGTACTTGATGATAAAGTTCTTTACAAATCGGCAGATGAATTACCTACGTACCATCTTGCGAATATTGTAGATGACCATTTAATGACTATTTCCCATGTTATTCGTGGTGAAGAATGGTTGCCTTCGGCTCCTTTACATGTTCTGCTTTATAGGGCTTTTGGCTGGGAAGATACGATGCCAGAATTTGCTCACCTTCCTTTGTTGTTAAAACCTGAAGGTAATGGAAAATTGAGCAAACGTGATGGTGATCGTTTAGGATTCCCCGTATTCCCACTTGAGTGGAAAGACCCTAAGTCTGGTGATCTTTCTTCGGGATATCGAGAGGCTGGATACTTGCCAGAGGCTTTGATTAATTTTTTGGCTCTTCTTGGATGGAATCCCGGTAATGACCAAGAGATGATGTCTATGGACGACTTGGTTAAACAATTTGACTTGTCTCGTTGTAGTAAATCGGGCGCTAAATTTGATTATAAAAAAGGACTTTGGTTTAATCATCAATATATTCAATTGAAATCCAATGAAGAATTAGCTAGTTTATTTATGCCTGTATTAAAAGAGCATGGTGTGAGTGAGAATGTTGATCGTGTTGCAACAGTAATAGGTTTAATGAAGGATCGTATTTCTTTTTTACATGAGCTGTGGGATGTGTCAGATTTCTTCTTTGTAGCACCAAGCACTTATGATGAGAAAACAGTTCGTAAACGTTGGAAGGAAACTGCAGCACAGAACATGACTGATTTAGTAGAGGTATTTCAAGAAATGACAGATTTCTCGAGTGAAAATCAAGAGAAAATAGTTATGGCTCACATTGAAAATAATGAACTAAAAGTAGGTGAGGTGATGAATGCGCTTCGACTAGCTGTTGTTGGAGCAAGTAAAGGTCCTCACATGTTTGATATAACTGCCTTTATCGGACAAAAAGAGACTGTTGAAAGAATTAAAAAGGCGGTTGAAGTACTTGGCTAATTTATTATGCTTTATAATTTTGCTATATATACCTATAGTTTCTTTGTTCATTTAGTCTCTTATTTTAATAAGAAGGCGAAGAAAATGGTTCAAGGACATAAAGAGGTTTATCAGTTGTTGAGAGATAAAATCGAAGCTGATAAAGATTATGTTTGGTTTCATGCAGCTTCTTTAGGGGAGTTTGAACAAGGAAGACCCTTAATTGAAAAAATAAGAATCTTATACCCAGAGTATAAGATTCTTCTTACTTTCTTTTCACCATCAGGATATGATGTTCGAAAGAACTATGAAGGTGCTGATATTGTATGTTATTTACCGTTTGATAAACCTAGAAATGTAAGTAAGTTCTTGAAGCTTGCTAATCCACGCATGGCATTTTTCATTAAATATGAATTTTGGAAGAATTACTTGGATGAATTACATAAAAGAAGAATTCCTATATATAGTGTTTCTTCTATATTTAGACGTAATCAAATCTTTTTTAAATGGTATGGTGGTACATACCGAAAAGTCTTGAAAAATTTTGATCATCTTTTTGTTCAAAATGAAGCTTCAAAACGTTTTTTAGCTCGAATTGATGTTACTCGTGTAACTGTTGTTGGGGACACCCGCTTTGATCGAGTAATGCAGATAAGAGATGCTGCGAAAGATTTACCTTTGGTTGAGGCTTTCAAGAAAGGAAAGCCGACATTTGTTGCTGGCAGTTCATGGGGGCCTGATGAAGATATTTTTATTAAGTACTTCAATGAACATAAAGACGTGAAGCTGATTATAGCTCCACATGTGATTAGTGAAAGCCATTTGAATGAAATTATTTCAAAGCTAGATCGTCCTTATATTAGATATACACAAGCAACTATGGAGCATGTTGTTGATGCGGAATGCTTGATTATAGACTGTTTTGGGCTACTTTCGTCTATATATAGATATGGAGAAGTAGCTTATATTGGAGGTGGTTTTGGAGTTGGAATCCATAATACCTTAGAGGCTGCCGTATATGGTATACCAGTCGTTTTTGGCCCTAAATATAGTAAGTTTATGGAAGCTAAAGATTTGATTGAAGCTAAAGGAGCTTATTCAATAAATTCGTATAAACAGTTCTCAGAACTTACAAGTCGTCTATATGAGAATTCAACTTTCTATCAAGAGACAAGTACAAATGCTGACAATTATGTGAAGCAAAATGCAGGTGCCTCTGATAAAATATTGAAGAAAATTAATTTTTAATAGACTATCTCTCCGCTACCATAGCATATCTTAGAATTTTCATCATAGATAACGCCAAACTGTCCGGGTGCGATGCCTTGGATCATTTCATCTGACCTTAGAGTGTATTTATTGTTCTGATGGAATAGAACTCCATGGCTAAACTCTGGCGTGTGGCGAATCTTAAAAGTAACACTTACCCCTTCATTAGGGATATTACCCCAAGGGTTTTTAGTGATGAAGTGTATATTTGCCATGTTGAATTTATTATCATATTGAGTGGCAACATCAAATCCTTTAGAAGCATAAATGATGTTGTTTTCAATGTCTTTTTGAATAACATACCATGGACCACCACTTAACCCTAGCCCTTTTCGTTGACCAATGGTATGGAACCAATATCCTTTGTGTGTTCCTATAATTTTACCAGTTTCTAATTCAACAATCTTACCTTCTTTTTCTCCAAGAAATCTTCTCACGAAATCGTTGTAATTTATTTTTCCCAGAAAACATATACCTTGGCTGTCTTTACGCCTCGCACTTGGGAGTTTTGCTCTAATCGCTAGATCTCTAACTTCGTGTTTGTCCAAATCACCTAAAGGAAAAAGTAGCTTTGAAACTTGTAAATTATCTATTTGTGCAAGGAAGTCTGTTTGATCTTTTATTAAATCCTTTGATGTACCTAGCCACACTTCATTATCAAGCTCGATGCGTTTAGCATAGTGTCCGGTAGCTGTGAAATCGTACTGATAACCTACTTTTTCCTCAAAACAACCAAACTTGATTAGCTTATTACACATGACGTCAGGGTTGGGCGTTAGTCCTTGCTGCACTTTGTCTATTGTATATTTGACAACGTTATCCCAATATTCTTTCTGTAAGTCAACTACATTTAGTTGTAGTCCATATTTTCGAGCTGTGGCATGAGCTAACTCGATATCCTCCTCAGCAGAGCAGCCTGTCGTTTCTGCATCATCCATTCCTATTTTTATATAGAATAAATCAGGTTTGTACCCCTGTTCACATAGAAGGTGCGTTACAACAGAGCTGTCTACTCCGCCAGAGAATAATGTAGCAATTTTACTCATTGTTTTTATTTTTTACTTTTAGTAAAAACAAGTCGTTATTGCTTTTGTTTTGATTTTAGCTTTTTTTATCCTATTCGGATAGTGTAGCAGCGTCTTCTTCACCATACCAAGATGCGTATGTAATGTAGTGAGATGCTATTTTTAATTCATCACTCTTCTCGGGGTCAATTTTTTTTAGGAATTTTGCAGGTACTCCCCCCCATAGTTCGTGAGGTCCTACTTGGGTGCGGCTGAGGACTAATGCACCGGCTGCAATAATTGCTCCTTTTCCAATGTGGGCATAGTCAAGAATTGTAGATCCCATTCCAATTAAAGCACCATCATCAATGTCTGCACCGTGAACGGTTGCATTGTGTCCGATTGTAACGTCATTGCCAATTGTGACGGTTGATTTTTCAAAAAGTGTGTGCAGTACGCTTCCGTCTTGAACGTTGACACGGTCGCCCATTATGATGGAGTTTACATCACCTCTTAAAACAGCATTGAACCAAATACTGCAATCGTCACCCATTACAATATCGCCTACTATTGTTGCATTTTCTGCGAAATAACAGTTCTTTCCATATTTTGGAACGAACCCTCTAACTTTTTTAATTAAAGCCATATTTTAAATTTTTGTTGTATTGATTTTTAACCAGCTTTGTTCTTTCTCATTTAA
>JASLDF010000044.1 GCA_030151635.1 Bacteroides sp.
TCAATGAAGTATTTCAAGTTCTCAAAGATGTATTCCTGTGGGAAATAACGGACACCTTTCTCCAACGACGACAAACAGTATTGGCATTGATAAGGGCAGCCCCTAGATGTTTCAAAGTAGACTACTCGATGTTTTAATGCCTCTTTGTCCTCGGGAAGCTGATAAGGAGAATCCAATTTAACCAACTCGTTAATGTCAGCTTGTACAATGGTGCGATTGATGTGCCCTTTGTAAGAAATCCCAGGAATATCTACTTCACGTTGTCCCGTTTCTAATGCATGAAAGAGTTCGCCAGTTACAAATTCTCCTTCGCCACCAATTAAATAATCAATGTCCCATGCATTTATAAAATGATCTGGTTCATACATCACTTCTGGTCCACCCACAAATAGAATTATTTCAGGTTTCAATTTTCGCAGTTTCTGGATAAGCTTTTCTATTTGCTTTACATTCCAGATGTACACACTTAAACCCAGCACGTCGCAGTTGGTATCAATTAGTTTTTGCGCAACAGTATCTAAATCTTCTTTCATGACAAACTCTATAAAAGAAATATCGAACTGTTCTTTATTCGCAACATATAGCCATCTTAGTGCTAAAGAAGTATGAATATATTTTGCATTTAGGGTAGAGAGAACTATTTTCATACCGCAAAAGTAAATATTTAAAGCTAAATAGTCTAAATTAGTACTTAATAAAAAAGTTCAACATAATATGGATATCCAACGCATCTACACATTTTTGGGCAACCTTGCTCAAAACAATACGAAGGAGTGGTTTGACGATAATAGGGAGGAATATCAGGAAGTTAAAAAGATTTTTGAAGCATTTGTACAATCTTTAATTAATCGAATAGCTCTGGTTGACCCTTCTGTTATGGCACTAAGACCGAAAGATTGTACGTATCGAATTTATCGAGATGTACGTTTTTCTCCCGATAAAACTCCTTATAAAACACACATGGGTGCTTACATCAATCCAAAAGGAAAGAAATCGCCACTGTTTGGATATTATATTCACCTTGAACCTGGTAATTCGTTGGTTGGAGGTGGAAGCATCTGTTTGCCTACAAAATTGCTGACTCAAATTCGTGAAAATATTTACAATCGTGTGCACGAATACATATCTATTGTGGAAAACCCCGACTTTAAAAAGTTCTTTCCGATTGTGGGTGAAGACTTCTTGAAAACTGCACCAAAAGGTTTTTCAAAAGACTACGAGTATATTGATTATCTAAGATGTAAGGAGTATATTTGTTCATATCGAGTTGATGACTCTTATTTTACTTCGGGAGGTTATATTGACCAAATCGGAGAACCTTTACAAGAACTTAAACACTTAGCTGAATTTATCAATTCTGCTTTAGACGGAGAATAACAAAATGAAGAAAACGACTAAACAATTCCTACCCATTGTTCAAAATGATCCATGGTTAGAACCATTTAATCTTGCGATTGAGGGTAGGCATCAGGCAGTAGCCCAGAAAGAAAAAGAACTTACCGATGGAGGTAAAAAGTCGTTGTACGACTTTGCATCTGGACATCTATTCTTTGGTCTTCATCAGACTAAAAATGGGTTTGTTTTTAGAGAGTGGGCACCCAATGCTACTGCTATATACTTAGTTGGGACATTTTCCGACTGGCAAGAGTTAGATGCTTATAAGTTAAAAGAAACTGATGGTGGTGTGTGGGAAATAAATTTAACACCAAGTCAGTTGCGACATACAGATTTATATCGTTTAAAAGTTTATTGGAATGGGGGCGAAGGTGACCGTATTCCTGCATGGGCCACACGAGTAGTTCAAGATAACCATACACATATATTTAATGCACAGGCTTGGTTTCCTGAGAATCCGTATCAGTTTAAAAAGAAGAGTTTTAAACCGAATACAGACCCGCTTAAAATTTACGAATGCCACATTGGTATGGCTCAAGAAGAGGAAAAAGTGGGTTCGTTCGATGAGTTTAGAATAAAAATATTACCTCGAATTGCTTCGTTGGGCTACAATTGCATCCAATTGATGGCCATTCAAGAGCATCCATATTATGGTAGCTTCGGTTATCATGTGTCAAGTTTCTTTGCTGTTTCTTCTCGTTTTGGAACACCCGAAGAGTTGAAAACTTTAATTGATGCCGCTCACGAGTTGGGTATAGCAGTAATTATGGATTTGGTACATTCTCATGCGGTTAAGAATGAAGTTGAAGGATTGGGTAACTTTGCAGGTGATCCGAACCAATATTTTTATCCATCGCCACGCCGAGAACACCAACAGTGGGACTCCCTATGTTTTGATTATGGGAAAAATGAAGTTATTCATTTCTTACTGTCAAACTGTAAATATTGGATTGAAGAGTTTAAGTTTGATGGTTTCCGTTTCGACGGTGTAACGTCAATGTTGTATTACAGTCATGGTTTAGGCGAGTCTTTTACAGACTATGAAGGGTATTATAATGGTCGTCAAGATGACAATGCTATTACCTATTTAACTTTGGCAAATACATTGATCCATGAAGTGAATGAAAATGCAATCTCCATTGCCGAAGAGGTTTCGGGTATGCCAGGATTGGCGCTACCTTATAAAGATGGTGGCTATGGCTTTGACTATCGTTTGGCTATGAATATCCCCGATTATTGGATTAAAATGATTAAAGAGCACATCGACGAGGATTGGAAACCATCTTCTATTTTGTGGGAAGTAACGAATCGTCGAAAAGAAGAGAAAACCATTTCTTATGCCGAAAGCCATGACCAAGCTATGGTAGGAGATAAAACGATTATATTCCGATTAATTGATGCCGACATGTATTGGCACATGAAGATAGGAGATGAAAATTATCGTGTGCACCGAGGTATTGCCATGCATAAAATAATTCGATTGATTACGGCTTCGACCATTAATGGGGGCTATTTAAATTTCATGGGTAATGAATTTGGACACCCTGAATGGATTGATTTCCCTCGAGAAGGGAATGGATGGTCTCATCAATATGCAAGAAGACAATGGAGTTTAGTAGATAATAAAGCTCTTAATTTTCATTATTTAGCTGACTTTGACCGTGCGATGTTGTCGTTAATCAGTTCAACCAAAAAGTATGAAGAGTTACCTGTTGTAGAGGTATGGCACAATGATGGGGATCAAATTTTGGCCTATCAACGTGGGGAGTACTTGTTTGTATTTAATTTTAGTCCTTCTAAATCGTTTACCGATTATGGCTTCTTGGTACCAATCGGTTCGTATGAAGTGGTTTTAAATTCGGATAACAAAGCTTTTGGAGGTTTTGGTTTTATAGACGAATCGGTGGTTCATTGGACTAACAGTGATCCGTTATATAAAAAGGATAAAAAAGGGTGGTTGAAACTTTATTTACCAGCCCGTACTGCACAAGTGTTTAAGTATAAAAAGAAACAATAAAACAGTAATATAAAATAAAAAAACGCGAATGAGGTTTACGAAAAAAATCCTGAGCAGTGTAATGCTGTTCACTTTTTTTGCTTTAGGAGCAAATGCTCAACATGTATCAAAAATTGTAAGTAAAAGTGGCGAACGCTGGTGGGGTTCGTTTGTAGCATTGGGTAGTCAAATGCCCTTTGAAGCCAATACAGCTAAATATGATTTGGCGAGTCAGAACTTTAACAATCAGGTGGTTCCTTTAATGATGTCTTCTAGTGGAAGATATATTTGGTCGAACGACCCTTTTAAGTTCCAATTTGTGAATGACACCCTAATCATTGAGTCAGATTATGCTGAAGTAGCTGTTGTAAAGGCAGGTGATTCTCTTAAAGATGCCTATTTAGCAGCTTCGAAGAATCATTTTGCACCTTCTGGGCAGATTCCAGAGAAGTTGTTTTTCTCTAGGCCTCAATACAACACATGGATTGAGTTGATGTACAATCAGAATGAAACGGATATTTTGAATTATGCCAATCAAATTATAGAACATGGTTTTCCAACTGGTATTTTGATGGTCGATGACAATTGGCAAAAATATTACGGTAACTTCGAATTTAAAGCAGAGCGTTTTCAAGATCCGAAAGGGATGATTGATAAACTACATGCACAAGGTTTCAAAGTGATGTTGTGGGTGTGCCCTTTTGTATCGCCAGATAGCCCAGAATATCGTTTTTTAGCACAAAAGAATTATTTAATTAAAGATGCAAACACCAATCAACCCGCCATGATTCATTGGTGGAATGGAGTAAGTGCGAGTTATGATTTGACCAATCCGGATGCTGTTGCTTTCTTAAAGTCAGAATTGAATAAAGTCATGTCTGATTATGGTGTGGATGGCTTTAAGTTTGATGCAGGTGATGTGGCTTATATGACTGGAAATTACTTATTCCACGATAAAGAGGCAACTACATCTGACTATTCTGAAGCTTGGTCTAAGCTGGCTTTGGACTATCCATTCAATGAACTTCGTGCTTCTTGGAAAATGGGCGGACAGCCTTTGGTTCAACGTCTTGGCGACAAGGATTACTCTTGGCATGCAACGACATTATTGGTGCCAGATATGATTGCTGCTGGTTTGTTAGGACACGCTTTTACTTGTCCTGATATGATTGGTGGAGGTCAATATGGTTCATTCTTGAATGTTAATCCTGATTCATTCAATCAAGAATTAATTGTACGCTCTTGTCAACTTCATGCTTTGATGCCAATGATGCAGTTTTCTGTTGCTCCTTGGAGAATTTTACACAAGAATTATTTGCAGATTTGCGTAGACTATGCGAATTTACACGATAGTTTTGGAGAATACATTTTAAGTGTGGCCGAAGAGTCTGCTAAAACAGGTGAGCCTATTGTTCGAAACATGGAGTATGAATTCCCACACCAGGGTTACGATTTGGTCAAAGACCAATTTATGTTGGGTAAAGATTACCTTGTAGCTCCTATGGTTGAAAGTGGAGATCGCCGTTTGGTTAGACTTCCAAAAGGAACTTGGGTAGATGATTTAGGTAAAAAGCATCGTGGTCCTAAAGTCTTAAAGATTGCAGTTCCTATTGAGCGTTTGCCTTACTACAAACGAGTGAAATAGTTATGTAGATTACACGATATAGAACAAAGGTCGCTATCCGGATGGGGTAGCGACCTTTGTTCTATATTTGGGGTGTCGAAAGACTTAAGCTATTTGCTCAACTCTTGATTTTTGGCACAGTGGATATTCATCTAGAAAGCTTTGAATTGAACCTTTCATCTCTTCATAAGAATCGCCATAATAGTATAGGGCTGTGTCATTAAGATTTTCATTGTAGCTGTACATTGCTCCTTTACCATCCAATAATTCATCTATTTTTTCAATCACAACATTGATATCATAATTTTCATAAACCTCATCTGCCAATTCGGTTCCGTTCATATAGAGAACAAATCCTTCAAGTGTTCCAATGGGCTTTTTGAAATCGGCAGAACGTAAAAAAGAGCCTTTTGGGATACCTATATTATTGCAGATTAGTTCTAGCTTTTCAAGGTTTTCTGGTGTATTCTCATTGATTGAGATTTCCACATCGCAATAGGCAACTTCTTTATTAGATCCGACAGATGTCCCTCCGCCAGTAGTTTCTCCTAAGCAAAACTCCTCAAGCATAGCATTGATGGGGTCTTCATAGATATCACCTCTGTCTAACGGACGAAGGCGTGCGTTAAGTTGTAAGGTTAAATTGTACATAAT
>JASLDF010000055.1 GCA_030151635.1 Bacteroides sp.
TTTCAAATAAAGTGTCGCATATGTGACATTTTATTAATAAAAAATCTTATATTTTTACGTAGAGTTGTTAAATATTGACTGATGTTGATGACTTACAACTAGATAAGTTATGAAATATTTTACGAATAAATGATATGAAGAAGTTTTTAGGGTCTTTACCCAATCAGTTCATTCTCCCCCTATTTTTAATATCTGGGATATTAGTGGGGTTAGGAGCATATACCATTTATATATCGAGGGCACATTCCTATCTCTCTGATAATCCAGAGGCATGTATCAACTGCCACATTATGGCTCCTTACTATAGTTCCTGGAGGCATAGTTCTCATGCAGAACGCGCTACGTGTAATGATTGTCATGTACCCCACAACAATGTTTTCAACCAATATGCTTTTAAAGCAAAAGATGGTTTGTATCATGCAGCAATTTTTACCCTCGACAAACAGCCTACTGCTATTCGTCCGCGTGAAGAAAGCTATCAAGTGATAATGAATAATTGTATTCGTTGTCATCAAGATTTGAATACAGCCATGGTAACTACGGGAATGGTCGATTACAAAGATGTATTAGCTGGTAAAGGAAAAGCGTGTTGGGATTGTCATCAAGAGGTTCCACATACCAAAGTTAGTAGCATTCACAGTGCACCCAATGCAATTGCACCTATGCCAAAATCGCCAGTTCCCAATTGGTTAAAGAAACGAATGAAATAAAAATTTAAAATATTAATACCTATCGCTATGTTTAAAAAATTAGCTGAAGCAATTAAAAAGAGACCGAGTATCGGTTGGGCTATCTTTTTCTGCACGATGGTTGTTGTGTTTTTGTTAGGACTACTTGCTGCCTCAATAACAGAACGCCGTGCCGAAGTAGCTACGATTGTCGCAAATCGTATTGAAAACATTGAACCAAACGACCCAAGAAGTGAAAATTACAAGAATAACTTCAGTCGTGAGTACAATACATGGAAGAAAACACAAGAAATGGACTTCCGTACAAAATACAATGGTAATGCCATGTTTGATGTCTTGGAAGCACGTCCAGAGATGGTTGTGTTGTGGGCTGGATATGCTTTTTCAAAAGATTACAGTGCACCTAGAGGACATATGCATGCATTGGAAGATAACCGTAATTCGCTGCGTACTGGGACTCCAGAAAACGAAGGTGATGGTCCTCAGCCTGCTGCATGTTGGGTTTGTAAAAGTCCAGATGTTCCTCGTGTTATGAGAGAAGAGGGAATAGAAGGGTTTTATACACACCAATGGGGTGATTTGGGTTCTCAAATTGTAAATCCTATTGGTTGTGCTACATGTCACGATAGCCAAACTATGAATCTTCAAATTTCTCAACCTGCTTTAATTGAAGCTTTCCAAGCTCAAGGAAGAGATATTAACGACGCAACTCCTCAAGAAATGCGTTCTTTGGTTTGTGCACAATGTCATGTTGAGTATTATTTTGCAGGTCCTAGTAAGGTGGTTACCTTCCCTTGGAAAGACGGAATGACTGTCGAAGATATGGAGCGTTACTACGATGAAATTCAGTTTACAGACTGGACGCATGGTTTAAGTAAGGCACCTATGTTAAAAGCTCAGCATCCCGATTATGAAGTTTTCTTAATGGGTACTCACGCTCAAAGAGGTCTTTCTTGTGCAGATTGTCATATGCCTTATAAAGCGGATGGACCAATTAAATTCTCGGATCACCAAATCATGAGCCCATTGAAGAACGTTGCGAATACGTGTCAAGTGTGTCACCGTGATAGTGAAGAAAATTTAATTAACTATGTGTACGAAATTCAAGATAAAGCTAATGAAATTCGTAATCGTGTTGAGGCTGAATTGTCTAAAGCACATATCATGGCTAAAGCAGCTTGGGATAATGGTGCTACAGATAAAGAGATGCACAATACGCTTCAATTGTTGCGTCAAGCACAATGGCGTTGGGATTTCTCTGTAGCTACTCACGGAGGTTCTTTCCATGCTCCTATTGAAATTCAACGTATCTTAGCTCACAGTTTAGACCGTACGATGCAAGCGCAATTGGAAGTTCAAAAAGTGTTGTTTGCTCATGGTGTAACCGATGTGCAATTACCAGACTTGTCAACAAAAGAGAAAGCTCAGAAGTACATTGGTCTGGACATGAAAAAAGAAATTGAAAAGAAAGATAAGTGGATTAAAACAGTTGTTCCAAAATGGCTAGACGAGGCGGAAAAAGCAGGTCGTTTAGTTGCTTCAAAATAATGAACGACGAGTTTGATTAATCATAAATTGAAGGTGCCTAAGTCTGAAGATTGGATTTTAGGCACCTTTTAAATCTAACAGAATTGAATGGACGAGAATAAAAAAACGATGTGGCAATTTCCTTGGAAATACAAGGAGAGTTTAGCTGTTGTTTTGGGGGTATTCGTAGTAGGGGTGATGTTACAGTTCT
This sequence comes from Bacteroides sp., assembly GCA_030151635.1. Classification (GTDB taxonomy): domain Bacteria; phylum Bacteroidota; class Bacteroidia; order Bacteroidales; family Bacteroidaceae; genus Bacteroides_E. Next base: position 2,428 of record JASLDF010000055.1, read on the forward strand.
TACTGGGCAATTTTAATTTCTACTTGCTACACGCTCCAACCAATATGATATTGGGAGGCATACTAGTGTTATTGGCTGTAGCTTTGTCTTTTGCGAAAGAAAACCCTCTAGTCAGATGGCTCACAAGTGTACAGTTATCGGTTACTTTAATAGGAGTAATACTGCTGATGACGTTATTTATGGGGATTATCCCTCAGTTTGCACGGGTTAATACAAACTTACATATCCATTTTGAGCAAGCTTCAATCGAAGAGATTGCTAACTATGTATTAACGCGGATGGGGTTGAAGCAAGTAACCTCTTCTTGGCCTTTTGTGTTGATTTATAACCTTACACTCTTTGTGTTGGCCTTGGTTACGATTAAACGACTACATCATTTTAAATGGAAAGATTATGGTTTCTATTTGAATCATTTTGGATTATGGCTTTTTTTATTTGCTGCTGGTTATGGTGCTTCAGATTTACTGCGTTATGTAATGTATGTGAATGAGGGAGAGGTTGAATGGCGTGTGTATGATGCAAATGAAAATGTATTAGAGTTGGATCTAGCTATTAAGTTACACGACTTTACAATGGAGGAATATCCACCTCGATTGGCAATTCTTGATAAGAATACAGGAGATGTTCAACCTGAGAATAAACCTTATTACTATCAGATTGGTGATGAGAAAACAGAAATAACTATTTCTAAATGGAAGTTGGAGGCTCGTGAATATATTCATGAGGCGGTGCGTAAGACGGATACTTCGTTTCAATCTATACCAATGACAGGCTCTGTTCCAGCCATTGATGTGAAAGTAACCAATATGGAGACTAACGAGTCGGTAGAAGGATGGGTTACTTGTGGTGGAATTTCTCAACACATGATGACGCTCGATTTAGACTCTATTTACGCTGTGGTAATGACTAAACCAGAGCCTAAACGTTATGCCTCGGATATTACGGTGATGACGAAAGATGAGGCTGATGAACCTATTCACGCTACTATTGAAGTGAATAAACCGCTGACTGTGGGACATTGGACCATCTACCAATATGATTACGATCATGCAATGGGGAAGGCATCTCAAGTTAGTGGATTTGAATTGGTGTACGATCCTTGGGTAAGGTATGTGTATGCAGGTATGTTCTTGTTGGCATTGGGGTCAATAAGTATGTTGTGGGTTGGAAATAAAAAGAAAAAAGCATGACTTGGAATGAATATTTAGTGTTTGCAATTCCTGCGATTATTTGCTGGATTGCTGCTGGCCTACTGGCCTTGAAGAATAGTAATACGAAAGTGGTTGATATTCTATCTGTATTTGGAATACTAATTTTTGGAGCATTTATTGTAGGTTTATGGTTTGGCCAAGATCGTCCCCCATTACGTACAATGGGCGAAACTCGTTTGTGGTACTCTTTTTTCTTGTCATTAATAGGCTATATTACCTACAAACACTGGAAGTATAACTGGTTGTTGTTATTCTCGGGTGTGGTTGCTACAGTTTTTGCTTGTGTTAATATCTTTAAACCAGAAATTCATTCTGTTAATTTAATGCCTGCCCTTCAAAGTTATTGGTTTGTTCCTCATGTGACAGTATATATATTGTCTTATTCAATGCTAGGTGCTGCTACTATTGGTGCAGTAATGCAACTCGTTAAAGTCAAACAAAACCGTGTTGATGATAAGCTGTATGATTTTATGGATAATATAACATACGTTGGTTTTGGTTTCTTGATGTTAGGTTTACTGATGGGAGCTATTTGGGCTAAAGAAGCTTGGGGGCACTATTGGTCCTGGGATCCAAAGGAAACTTGGGCTTTTATTACGTGTGCTGGGTACTTAGTGTATATTCACATGCGCCTTCAAAATAAGCACCCACGGTTTACGCTTTGGATGTTACCTATCTCTTTTATCTTGTTGATGATTACGTGGGTTGGGGTAAATTATCTACCAGCAGCTCAGAATAGTGTACACGTGTATTCATAAAAAACTATTTTATAATATTTAAGGTTCGAAACGTTTGTCAATGTTTCGAACCTTTTTTATTGCCTTATTTACACCAATTAATGAGAATTAG
>JASLDF010000074.1 GCA_030151635.1 Bacteroides sp.
CGCTAAAGGAAACAAAGCACTTGCGGGTGTGGCGTAATTGGTAGCCGCGCTAGACTTAGGATCTAGTGACGCGAGTCGTGGGGGTTCGAGTCCCTTCACCCGCACTAAAGCTTCGATAGAAATATCGGAGCTTTTTTTATGTCTATAATTCGAGATGATAATTAAATTAATCTAGGGAGACGACAGTGTTCTCTTCCTAAGAGGACACTGTCGTCTTTGAAAGAGAACACAGCTACCTTTCAAGGAAACATATAGCTGCCCAATAATGCTTAAAAAAGTACATTGAAAACGAATAAAAAAAGCCTCTGAATTTAATCGGAGGCTTAAAGGAGATTAGTTGCACAACTAGCTAAACAATCAAATAAAAAGCACCTAGGGCAATGACATTGACTAAAATAACCATAGCAAACCCTTTAAAGATCCAACGCGATAATAATTTATTACTCCCACGTCCCGAGAAGAAAAAAGCATAAAACATATTCACTACAATGTTACTCATCATTGACTGAAGGATACACGCTACAATCAACATATTGGCCGTTTTACCGACACTTTGAAGTAGATTAAGGATAAAGGGAGTGATATCACTTAACCCTGCAATAAAAGATAGTACCGTTAAACCGCCTGTGCCTAGGTATTGCAATGTAAAATGCGTAGCAAAAGTAAATACAACAAAGAGTGTTGCAAAAATTAAAGCGACCTTAAATTCAAGAGGGTTGCTAGCTTCTTCTTCCAAATCAGTTTCATCAAGTGCTTTCAACTTATACTTACTCTTAATAAAAAGAGCTACTGCAAAAGTTGAGATAGATAGGATGATTAAATAAGGGCTAACTATAGTAAATATTTCTTTACTGAAAATATAAATTAATATCAAAAATCGCAGAAACATTACAGCAACAGCCATAAGCATGGCACTTACATATTCACAAGGATGGGTGTGTAAATCTGTTTTACTTTTTTTAGCTAACACAGATATGGTCGCTGTACTGCTATACAATCCTCCAATAATCCCCAAGATTATGATTCCCGAATCTTTAAAAACGTAACGTTTAAGAAGATAGGATGAATAAGAAATTCCAGAAACTACAACAGTAGCAAACCAAACGGTATAGGGAGTTAAATTAACTTCTGGAATGATATTTTGATCTGGCAAAATGGGTAAGATAATACCACTTATCAACAAGAATTTAGCTAAAGTTACTATTTCATCATTCTGCATTCGCTGAACAACTTCCGTAAATGTATTTTTAAGCTCCGAGAACAACAATACTGTCACAATGATGAGAAGGTAGAACCAACTAGCCTGTGTTGCCACGAGCGGACCAATACAATAGGTTATGAGCCCCATTACAATTGTTGTTAGTCCAAAAGTATGAAAGGCATTCTGTTTGACATAGTAATAGACCGCAAAAAGGATTCCTATGATTAATCCTCCACCCATAAACAACCGAAGCTGCTCAACATCTAAAATGTAGAGGATATAGCCAAGTATCCCAATAAATGTAAAGGTCCTATCGGTGCCAAATAGCATAGTAGGTCCTTCCCGCTTAAGACTCATTTTACGCAAAGATAAACCAATCAATAGCGAAAAGAGAGTAACAAGTATAAACTCTCTAAATTCTTCTGGGATGTATGTTAATATAATCTCACGCATAGTTTACCACGTTGTAAAAGGATGTTGCATTAAGTAAGAATTGTAGTAGCGAGAATCACCCGTTACTTCTTTCCCAATAAAACCAGGCATTGCAAACTCTTCCGACTCGGTTGACAATTCAACCTCCGCCATAACCAAACCGTTATTTACACCAGAGAAAACATCAATTTCCCAAGTGTGGCGACCAAATGGGACAAGATAACGAGTCTTTATAATTTCTCCAGGTAGTGAAAGCTGAAGTAGGCTTTCTGCTTCGCAAAGGCTAATTTCCTTTTCCCACTCAAAGCGTGTTAAACCATCGGCAGTACTTTTACCTTTAATCGTTATGTAGCCTTTATCATCAAGTGTACGTACGCGAACGGTTCTATCTTTGTCGACAGATAAATAACCCTGCTTAATTACAAGTTTCTTAGTTGCAACATCAGCAAAAGTCATGTCGTTCAATAAAAATTTACGTTCAATTTCGTATGCCATATTATTTATCTATTAGTAAAAAATAAAAAAAGGGAGATATAAATATCTCCCTCAATAAGGTTAGTACATAATCGCAATAGAGATAAATAAACACGCTAGAATAATACTAGCTATCACTATTCCTTTTATTACTTTTTTTCCGTGTTGTTCTTCCAAAGCTTCTCGCTGACTACGTGAAAGTTTTTTATTCTTCTTACCCATAGTGTATAGATTTTAAATTGTTATCACTATAGGCAAATTACAACTAAAAATCAGAAAGAACAACATTTGGCTTAAATATATGTAGGACTAAGATAACTTTCCTCCAAACTCCATTAAGTATGATTTAATAAACTCGTCGATATCTCCATCCATTACACCATTAACATCCGATGTTTGATAGTTGGTACGGTGATCTTTCACACGACGATCATCAAATACATAACTCCGAATTTGCGAGCCCCACTCAATTTTCTTCTTGCTATCTTCAAGTTGTTTTCTTGCAGCAAGTCTTTTCTGCAATTCTTTTTCATACAAGATTGAACGAAGTAAACGCATGGCATTTTCACGGTTATCTAACTGAGATCTACTTTCCGTATTCTCCACAAGGATCTCTTCCTCTTCGCCTGTATCTGCATCTTTATACTGATAACGTAAACGTACTCCAGTTTCAACCTTATTTACGTTTTGACCACCAGCACCACCAGATCGGAATAAATCCCATGAAATAGCGGCAGGGTCAACTGTTACTTCGATAGACTCGTCCACCAATGGAGAAACAAAAACAGACGCAAATGATGTCATACGCTTACCTTGGGCATTGTATGGAGATACACGAACTAAACGGTGTACACCGTTTTCGCCCTTTAAATATCCATAAGCGAAATCACCTTCGACTTGAATTGTACAAGTTTTAATACCTGCTTCATCACCTTCTTGTAAGCTTGATAACGTTACTTTGTATTGGCTATTTTCTGCCCATTTAAGGTACATACGCATCAACATAGACGCCCAGTCTTGACTT
>JASLDF010000153.1 GCA_030151635.1 Bacteroides sp.
GCAGCTTTACTCATTGGAATATTGTAAGCGGCACCTACTTGAAAATGGCTAAACAGAGTTAAACCAGCACCAATATTCAAGCCTACACGCATATCTTCACTTTTATATTTTTGACCTTCAAACTTAGTGCTCTTACTAAAATCAAAGAAGAAGTTAGGACCAGCGGCCAAGTACATACCAATCAAGCTTGAAAAGCCAATATTGTATTTTAAGTTAACAGGTATATCTACCCCCCATTGTTTGAAGTCTTTCCCGTTATTTTGATGAGTAACTCTAGTTTTCTGAGTTGTAATTAATGCAGAAGCATCAACACCTAACCCCAATATTGGTAGTCTAAAGTCCACAGTAGGTCCTAGAACAAATCCCGTTCTATTACTTGTTTTAAAGTTATCGGACAAGTTTTTCAATGATAACTCGGTCATATTAATCCCACCTTTAACACCAAATTTAATTTGAGCATTTGCTGTAGCTCCGAATATTAAGAACGCTACGAGCAATAAAATGAAATGTTTTTTCATAAATAATATGTAATTAATTTATTTTTATTCACATCTACGATTATAAACAAATATAGGCGATAAAGTTCATTTCTTTATCGCCTATATTAATTAACTCAGAGAATTAATATTCGTCTTCGTTAAATAAGAAATCTTCTTTACTTGGGTAATCAGGCCAAATATCTTCGATACTTTCGTATACTTCGCCTTCATCTTCCATTTCTTGAAGATTTTCAATAACTTCTAGTGGTGCTCCAGAACGCATACCAAAATCAATTAATTCGTCTTTAGTTGCAGGCCATGGTGCATCTTCTAATTTCGACGCTAGTTCTAATGTCCAATACATAGTTTCAGTCTATTTTTATTTATTGATATTAATTTTCCTTTTTTATTAAGCGCACAAATATAGGATAATATCCATCATTTGCAATTTGTATCCCAGAATATTTCGTTTTTACCCTCTTCTACATTCAATTTGCGAGAAAGTACAAAGAAAAAGTCTGATAAACGATTCACGTATGCCAATAGCTCAGGCGAAACTTGAACAACATCAGCGAGTTCCAAGATTCTTCTTTCCGCTCTTCTACAAACTGTTCTACAAACATGAGCTTGTCCTGAAGACACGCCACCACCAGGCAGTACAAACATCTTTAAAGGAGGTAACTTAGAATCCATTTCATCAATGAATAATTCAATCTCTTCAATTTCACTAGGCAAAATAACACTTGTTTTATGTAATTCTATTTTTGTCTGATCCGTAGCAAGATGAGAACCAACATCAAAAAGCTTATTTTGCATTTTACGTAAAAACTCTTTGTCTTTATCTTCAGAAACATAAGCCCACAATAGACCTACATGCGAATTTAATTCGTCGATAGTACCATAAGCCTCAAGGCGAATGTTGTATTTTTCAACACGTGTACCACCAATTAAGCTTGTTTTTCCTTTATCACCTGTTTTTGTATAGATAATACTCTTCTTCATGGGTAAATGATTATTGATTATTATAATATAAGGTATAACGTTTAGAAATTTACAATATAATCTTGTTTATTCTTCTCTTTATCGAAAAATAAAATCCCTAAGTCATACAAATCAAAGGAAATTCCTGCCTTTTCATGCGAAATAAAGGAATCCCAATATTGCTTGAATTGCTTTGAATATCCAATTCCATATATTACTAGAATTGAATTCGTGCTAATTTGTTCAATTACACCCGAGATATCTTCTTTTAGATCCAATTCTGAGGGAACAATATAGATAAAATCGGCTTCTTCACATGATGTGGATTTATTAATTCGAACATCTGATTTAGCCCAACAGAAGACATCCGAAATATCTGGAGTTGACGATAAATAAAGAATAGATTTTGGCTGATGGTAATTAACCAATCGAAAGAGGAGTTTACATACCCGATTAGACTCTGCTTTAGCCTTGGGAAGCTGATTTATTTTATCGTAGTTGTAATATTGACCACGCTCAAAAAGAACTTTAGTTATAAAATTAAATGCAAAGGGTGAATGAACACCATATCCTCTACGCTGTCTAAATCTCTTTAACCAAACCTTACAATGAGTAAATAAACTTTTCTTATACATAATATAACAAAGAACGGAGTAGAATGCTCTACTCCGTTTTAATATAATTAGTTGTGAATTAATAAACAAATTACTTTTCGTTCGAGAACGAGTATGGGAAGTTTTCTTCCTTTACACCACGCTCAGTATTGGGTTTATTATCCATGACATATTTTACGTTAGCACCTTCTACAAAGATATTATGTTTGAAGAAGTTATTATTATAAACCTTGCCATTTAATTCAATTTCTTTAATGTAACGATTATCTACATTGTTATTAACACCCTCTAAAACAACTTGTTTTCCATTTTCTAAATGAATTGTAGCTTTCTTGAATAAAGGTGATCCTATCACATATTCATCAGTTCCAGGACATACTGGATAAAATCCTAACGCTGAGAATACATACCATGCCGATGTTTGTCCGTTATCTTCATCACCACAATACCCATCAGGATTAGCCGTATATAGGCGATCCATTACTTCACGATTCCAGTATTGGGCTTTCCATGGTTCTCCTGCGTAGTTATAAAGATAAATCATATGTTGGATAGGTTGATTACCATGTGCATAATTACCCATATTCATAACTTGCATCTCTCTAATTTCATGAATTACGAAACCATAATAACTTTCATCAAATAATGGAGGAACACTAAATACTGAATCTAACATGGCATTAAATACAGGCTTGCCACCCATCAGATTAATTAAACCTGCAGGATCATGAAAAACAGACCAAGTATAGTGCCAACTGTTTCCTTCCGTAAAAGCATCTCCCCATTTTAATGGATTGAAAGGAGTTTGGAAAGAACCATCTTTGTTTTTCCCACGCATTAAATTATGCTCTTTATCAAATAAATGTTTGTAATTAAATGCACGAGCTTTAAATGGTTTCAACTCTTTCTTAGACTTACCTAAAGCTTTGCCTAATTGATAAATGGTCCAATCGTTGTATGCATATTCTAATGTACGAGCTGCATTTTCATTGATATTGACATCATAAGGCACATACCCAAGCTTATTGTAGAATTCAAATCCTTTTCTACCAGTCGAACCAATTTCAGGATGCACCGAATTAGCTCCATGTACTACAGCCTGCCATATGGTTTCAATATCATTTACATGAACCCCTTTTAAATAAGCATCTGCAACAATAGAAGCCGAGTTGTTACCAACCATACAATCTCTATGTCCTGGGCTAGCCCATTCTGGCAAGAATCCACTTTCTTTATATGTATTAACTAATCCTTCTTGAATCTTCAAGTTTTCTGATGGATAAAGTACATTTAAAAGAGGAAAAAGACTTCTAAACGTATCCCAAAAACCAGTATCTGTATACATATACCCAGGAAGTACCTCTCCATTATATGGACTATAATGCATTACTTTACCTTCGGCATCTAATTCATAAAAACTTCGTGGAAACAATACAGAGCGGTATAAACATGAATAAAAAGTACGAAGATTATCAATATTATCATCTTCAATTTCAATACGACCAAGAACGTCGTTCCACTTAGCCTTAGAAGTTTGCTTTAAGTCTTCAAAAGAACTATTACCTAGTTCTTTTAGATTTAACTCTGCCTGCTCAATACTAATAAAAGAAGAAGCTACTTTAACAAACACCTCTTCACCACGATTGGTGTTAAAAGTGACAATAGCCCCAGAATGGTCCGATTTATTATCTAATTGGCTTGTTAATTCCGCATTATTCACACCTTGAGCAGAAGTGAAAGATTTACTAAATTCCAATACAAAATAATTCTTGAAATTTTCTGGTACACCCCCACTATTCTTTGTTGTGTAACCAATAATTTTATTTTGCTCTGGAAGAATCTTTACATAAGAACCTTTATCAAACGCATCGACAATGATGTTAGATTGATTACTTTTTGGAAAGGTGATTTTAAAAAGAGCCGCTCTAGAGGTGGGTACTACTTCTGTTACGACATCATAGTCGGCTAAATATACTTTATAAAAGTAAGGAGATGCAACTTCAGCTTTATGAGAAAACCAACTAGCACGTTGTTCTTCATCAAAGATAGGTTCACCAACTTGAGGCATAATAGAAAATTGACCGTAATCATTGATCCATGGACTAGGCTGATGTGTTTGTTTGAAGCCACGAATTTTATCGGCATCATAACTGTAGGTCCATCCATCTCCCATTTTACCGGTTTGAGGAGTCCAAAAATTCATACCCCAAGGAAGGGCAATAGCAGGGTAAGTGTTCCCATTTGAAAAAGAGTGCTTAGACTGCGTTCCAACTAAAATACTCACATAGTCAACAGGACTATTATTTTTAGCTTGAAGAGAACACGCAATAAGCAGAAAAACGAATAAGCTTTTAAACTTCATCATGAATCAATTTTTTATATTTTAATTGATAAGGAGTTAAAATCCGTACCAAAGTATTAGATTCTTCAAACATACAGAAATTGATTCAAAATTCAGATTTTCAATCGAATGCATTTAGTATACAAAATATAAAAAACTCAAAAAAAGGTAGTATTGAAATATATCATCATTAAAAAGTGAGACTATTAAAGGTGTCATAAGGTTATATTATAGCTTCCAAGCCATAATATAAACAACTAGTTATAAGATATATATAAAAGAGCTTATGAGCTGAAGGTGCAGTTGCTATATTATTCTCTTAAAGTAAACTTTGAGAAATAAAAAAAGCCTCCTAATCTTAAAGATTAAGAGGCTTTTGTGCCCAGACCCGGGATCGAACCGGGATGGATTGCTCCACTGGTGTTTGAGACCAGCGCGTCTACCGATTCCGCCATCTGGGCATTGCGTGTGCAAATATACCGCTTTTTTTTTTACCACCAACAAAAATGGAAAAAAAGAATCTATTATTTTTCCCATTTTCTGTTTAAACCTTTTAGGTTAAAAAAAATAACCCTATTTTAGCAGAAACTAATAAAATTTGTCAACATGATTAATCAAAATAACTACTGCGTGATTATGAGCGGTGGCGTAGGTAGTAGATTTTGGCCATTTAGCCGAAAAAATTATCCAAAGCAGTTCTTAGACTTTTTTGGTACAGGAAAATCTTTATTACAACTAACTTATGATCGTTTCATCAAGATTATTCCTAAAGAGAATATCATCATTGTTACTAACAAAAGTTACAAAGACCTTGTTATGGAGCAATTGCCTGATATCAACGAAAAGCAAATTTTATTAGAGCCTGCACGCAGAAACACCGCTCCATGTATTGCTTGGGCTTCTTATCATATTAAATCTAAAAATCCTAATGCCAATATTGTTGTAGCTCCTTCGGATCATCTTATATTAAAAGAAAATGATTTTTTAGAGTTGATTAACAAAGGTCTTTCTCTTGTTGAAAATGAGAACACACTTCTAACATTAGGTATTAAACCAAATAGACCAGAAACTGGATATGGCTACATTCAAGTTAACGGACAGATTAAAGAGAACCTATATAAGGTAAAAACATTTACAGAAAAGCCCCAGCTTGAATTAGCAAAAGTATTTCTAGAGAGTGGGGAATTCTACTGGAACTCGGGTATTTTTATGTGGAATGTAAATTCTATTTTAAATGCCATTGAAAAACTACTTCCTGAAGTGGCTACAAAACTAGGATCAGATCAAAGTGTTTACAATACACCAAAAGAACAAGCATTCATTGACGATGCATTTGCTGCTTGTCCTAATGTTTCTATTGACTTTGGAATTATGGAAAAAGCCAATAACGTATGCGTACTATTAGGCGATTTTGGTTGGTCGGATTTAGGTACTTGGGATTCTCTATATGATCTTTCTGAAAAAGATGAAGATAGAAATGCTACTTTAAAAGGAAATGCGGTTTATTATGAATCTAAAAACAATATTGTAGTTCTTCCTAAAGATCGACTAGCTGTTGTTGAAGGACTAGAAAATTACTTAATAGCCGAGTCTGGTAATGTTCTATTGATTTGCAAAAAAGATCATGAACAAGAAATTAGAAAATATGTAAATGATGTTCACCTTAAATTTGGTGAAGATTTTATTTAGAGAAACAATAAAGGCTACGATATATCGTAGCCTTTATTGTTTTTAGTAGGATATTTGCACCTTTATATTCTCGTTAATCAACAATTCACCTATTCGATTCAATTCTTCTTTAGTCGCTTTCTCAAGCGTGTTTATCGGTGTTTCACGATCAATAGTATAAATCATGACCTCTCTTGGTTTTATTTGTTTCACCGCATCAATCCATGGTAATACAAACTTATCATCCGTGTTATTAACATCAACTCCATCAACCGAACCTTTTAAAAACATTGTTTGAATAATACACGCACCTTCAAATTTTTTCATGTTTTCAATGACATTATTCACCTTGTAACTTACGTTAGGTCGATTAACTCGTTGAATAAAATCCATATTAACAGTATCTAGTTTCAACAAGTTATTATCAACAAGTTTTAAAGCTTCAACTACCGACTCTTTATTGAGATGAACGGCATTGGTCAATACACTAACTTTAGCTAGAGGAGCATATAGGTCTCTTAACTCTATTGTATTTTTAATTATGGACAAAAAATCAGGATGAATTGTTGGCTCACCATTACCAGCAAAGGTTATCACATCCGGCAGTTTTCCTTCACTTTGCATGATTATCAATTGTTTCTTCAAACCTTGCTTTACCTCATCAACAGTTGGTAGTTTTGATTTTGTACGACGCTCTTCATTTAGTCCACACTCACAGTATGCACAATCAAATGAACAGAATTTTCCATCAGCAGGTAGTAAATTAACTCCCAATGACACTCCTAATCTACGAGATTGAATAGGCCCAAAAATAGGCGAAGGATAAATAATAGTCATAGTTTTCAACAATATATGTTCCTACAAATATACTAAGGAAGTCAGCTTAAAGGAATAATATTATAATTTAAATTTCACTTGAAATTGAACATCAGCCTTTAAATTCCCTACAATTTCATCATTACCCGTTCCAATAACCATACGATCTAAGTATTTTGTAGCTCCAACCTTACACATAAAATGAATCCATTTAAAAGGCTTGTAATTTAGATTAATGGAAGCACGGTAGCCTCGTCCCGAGAAAGAAAGTGATGAATAGTGATACAACAATGAATTTTCAAAAATATAAACCCTAGAATCGTGACTTTGCGTATTAAAATAACTGACTTGATTATCAATTTTAAATTTTGAATTAATCGTTTGAAATGAAACTCGTCCACCAATATGGTATCCTAAATAAACCTCTTTATCAACACTTCTAACAAAACTTGAAAACAACTTCATATCCACCCATTCTTTAATTCCTAAAAGGTATTGTAGTTTGATGTTTTGATAATCTACTCGATGTAAAACCGTTCCCTTTGAACCTGCTAAGTCTCGTTCACTTTTTCTAAATTTATAGGTTAATAACAGGCTTTGTTTATAACTAAAAGAGTAGCCAATTCTTGCCCCAAATTCTAATGAATTGGAAGGTTTACTAACTCTATATTTCAACCATGGATAAACACAATAATCTGCATAAATTTGAATTTTAAAAGCAGGTAAACTTGTTGTGGAATATGAAATATAGACACCATTTTCATTTCTAACTTTAGATTGATTTCCAAAAGAATTAGCAAACTCTCCCCAATAATCTTTCGCATAATATCGATAAGATAAAAGAAATTCGTTAGAACTTGTTGGTGCATAATAGAGGTAATTGAGCGTTGCAAATCCACGCTTGCCTTTGGCTATTTCTCCTTTGATTATAACTTTTTGGAATGCATAAGTATAGTCTATACCCACATTGTAAAAGTTATTACCAACCGGATCATAAGCTGTGTATAATTGTGATGATGTTGTTTCAAAACTGCCGTTATAGGAGTAATTAATAAAATGAATTCCTAGTGAGTATCTCAGTTTACTTAATGAAAGCCTCACCCCATACAGCCTGTTTTTAATTCCACCCTTACGCTCTATTTCACTTGCTGTTCGGTGAAGTCCCGTTTTACTTTGTTTCGTAATAATACCTTTGTCAATAACTCCGTCAAACGCCCGTTGAGATAAAAATCCAGACAAATCTAAATTATTCATTTTTAAGGATATAGCAGTGCCATTTAGATAGGAATACTCATCAACAGAAGAGTGTTTATAAATGCGATTTGAGGATAGAAAAAAGCCATTCATTTGATCATATTTTGAACCAAATGAGGACGTACCTATTGTTAAACCCAACCCCCAATGTATTCTATATTTTCCCAACATAAAATACTTTATGTATTTCCAGTCTTTAAGATAAAGATAGTATGAATAAAAATCATAACCCTGTTTATTCATAGGTCCAAAAATAGGTTCTCCCGAATCTTTTTCTGCAGAAAACCCTATATATAAACGTCTGTTACTCTCCATATTATAACGTATTGAATGATAAAAAGAAGGACCATAATAGGTAGTACCAAACCCTTTTTTATTGTAAAGTGGAACATCAAAACGAGTTATGAACGATTGTCTTGGATACTTTAATATATCCTTCAATTTAGACTTGTCTTTAATTTTATCGGCATAATCAACAGTAAGGAAAGGAGCAATAAGTAAAATGGTTTCTTTATCTAAGTTGTATATAAACTGCAATTCAAAAACAGAGTTATACCCGTCGTTATAAATAGCATAATTTAAAATTGCATTTATTTGTTGTGGAGTCAGTATTAACAACCTTGTCAACTCTTCGGCATTTGTGGTATTTAAATCAATTTTATATTCTAACAAATCAACAAGGTATTCAACAGTTTCTTCGTAATTATCATCAATAATTTCAAGTTTAGAAAGCAGAGCATTTATAGGGTCTAAAATTGATGTAGTATCTCGAAAAGGGCTAGCATATATTGGCACTATTATAAACATATAAACAAGCTGTAGATAAATAAGTAATCTTCTATAAATCATTAGTTAAGTTATTATTCTTAATATTTACAAACACAATTGTAAACAGATTTAAGAAGCAATGAAAGTAAGAATCAAGTACAATATATATAAAGCCTTAAATATATACTAAAGGCTAGAAATTTCTCATTCCTAGCCTTCTTTATAAACAATTGTTCATTTCTTTGAAATAAAACTTATTTTATCATATTAAAGATATCCCATATCACAATTCCCGATGTAACCGATACATTTAAAGAATGCTTTGTTCCATATTGAGGAATCTCTACACAAACATCAGAAGCATCAATAACTCCCTGTTGCACACCTTTAACTTCGTTCCCCAATACAACAGCAACTTTCTCTCCACTAATCAATTGTAAATCATTAAGCATTGTACTACCAACAGCTTGTTCAATTGATAGTATTTTATACCCTTTTTCTTTAGCAGATTTAATGGCATCCATAGTATCTTTACAATATTCCCAGTCGACTGTTTCTTCTGCACCTAAAGCTGTTTTATGAATTTCCGAATTAGGAGGAGTAGCCGTAATACCACATAAGTATATCATTTCTAGTCGAAAAGCATCCGCAGTTCTAAAAACAGATCCAATATTATGCATACTTCGAATGTTATCAAGGATAACAATAAATGGTATTTTTGATGTACTTTTAAATTCATCGACCGACAATCGATTCATTTCGGTTATATCCAACTTTCTATTCATACTATTTGTTCTTATTATATTGAATTGCAAAGTTAAGAACTATCGGTCAACATCCCTGTCAATAGTTGTCAAAAACCTGATGAAAATTTGACGATAAGTTTTCATAAATTGTTCTTGCATTATTAATTACTATTATCCATATAGATGCTTTTAAAGAATAACCAAAGAAGTTATTATAAAGTTAACAACGGATATTCAACAGGGTTTTGATAAGATAATAACAAGGAAAACAAAGAAAGTTTTTAACTTCATAGTTTGTTAACAGATTGTTTATTATTTTACTTATTGTACTATAAATCAGTAACAATATAGACATATTTGCAGTTCATAAACATATAGATAACTTATAGTAATTAGTTAATAAGAAAATATCCTAATTTTAATTACTATTTTTACCAACACTATGAACAGACTATTATCAGTATCATATATTTTTTAAGAATAAAAGAAATTAAATAATTATTATGAATAAGCTTATAACTGAGATAAAAGAGTTGAAGAAAAAAAAGAATGCTGTGATATTGGCTCACTACTACCAGCGAGGCGACATTCAAGATATTGCCGACTTTGTAGGTGATAGTTTAGCTTTGGCTCAATGGGCTGCTAAAACTAAAGCTGATATTATAGTTATGTGTGGTGTTCATTTCATGGGAGAAACTGCAAAAATTATTTGTCCTGAAAAGAAAGTTTTGGTGCCCGACTTAGATGCAGGTTGCTCTTTGGCTGATAGCTGTCCTTTTGATCAGTTTAAATCGTTTGTTGAAGCTCATCCTGGTCATACGGTTATTTCGTATGTTAACACAACCGCAGCTGTTAAATCAATTACAGATATCGTTGTCACATCGACCAATGCAAAGCAAATTGTGGATAGCTTACCTCATGATGAAAAAATAATATTTGGACCCGATAAAAATTTAGGAAATTATATTAATTCGATTACAGGAAGAAACATGATTCTCTGGGATGGTGCTTGCCATGTGCATGAACAGTTTTCTGTTGAGAAAATAATAGAGCTGAAGAGAGAATATCCTCAAGCAAAAATATTAGCTCACCCTGAATGTAAAAGTGCCTTGTTGGCTCTTGCAGATTTTGTAGGTTCTACATCGGCATTACTAAACTATGCTGTTCGCAATGATGTCAATGATTTTATTGTTGCGACAGAATCTGGAATTATTCACCAGATGAAAAAAGAGTGTCCTGATAAGAATTTTATTCCTGCTCCTCCTAACGATAGTACTTGTGCTTGCAATGAGTGTCAATTCATGCGATTGAATACCATGGAAAAATTATACGAATGTTTGGATAGAGAGACTCCAGAAATTATTGTGGATGCTCAACTGGCTAAACAAGCAATTAAACCTATTCAGCGTATGTTAGATATTTCTGATAAACTAGGTTTATAGGTAATTGATTTATCTTTGAAAAAATATGTATTGGGCTATTGTTTTATAAATGACAATAGCCCATATTTTTTATCAACGGTTTTGTAGCTTCTAGATGGGATAGTTGTATCTCCCTATGATGGGCGTGTTCTCTTTCAAAGAGAACTCTGTCTTCTTTCAAAGAGAACTCGTGTTGCTTAGGGACTTTTTTACTGTGCCCTTATTTGTTAGAAAAAAAGTCGCCTCTTTGCATACTTTTTGCAGAGAGGCGACTTTTTTAAAATGGAAGTCTCTATATTCGTTATAAGCTCCTTTAAGGCTATCTAAACTTTTTTAGGTACAATTTGCTTGTAAAGAGCTATAAATGCAACGGCGCCTAGTATAAACAGAAACAGGAGAGCTATAATCTCTGTTGTCTTGATGGATTTAGGATTAAATTCAAAAGTAACTTCATGCTCTCCTTCAGGAATTGCCAAACCCCTCAAAACATAATTAGCTTGTTGAATTTCTATTTGTTTTCCATCCAAAGTGGCCGTCCAATCTGGGTAATAAATTTCTGAAAAAACAGCAAACCCTTCTTTGTCCGATTTACTTTTATAAACCAGTTTATTGGGTGCGTAGGATATTAGTTTAATATATCCTTCATTCGAATAGCTGTTTTTTATACTTGAAACTTTATCGGTATTACGGACCACAGCTTGTTCTTTATTTTTAATGAGAAGTAGTTTATCCATCTCCTCATTTGCACTGTTAGCTAAATGTACTTTATGCACAAACCATGCATTTCCATAGGCATCTGTATTTGGCAATACACTATTTGCTTCTTGCCCTAGGATAATGTATTTGGTATTGAGCATATTTAAAATTGGAGTGTTTGCCAATCCACCTTCATTCTTTTTCAAAGAGTTGATAAGGTTGTTCATATCATTATAGATGCCATGCTCAATTAACTCTTGATATCTTCTTAGTTTTGCAGCATTATAGCCACCAATACTTTTATGAAAATAGGATGTGTTATTTTCGTTGAATGTATTCGAAGCTAGGTTTAAGACTCTATAATTAGGGTCTTTATCTAATAATATATATTTATCAGCTTCTGTCTTCTTAATAACTTCTGTTTTTTTAGGAACAAAAAGACTGTCGTTTAGATATCGTTTATCTACTTGCCATAAGTCAACTAAACAAATGATGATAACTAGAGATATAGTAATTGTTTTATTTATTTTTTTCTTGAAGAATAATAGTAAGGTAATGATGCCTGCCAAGATTATTATTAAACTTCGAATAGCATCTTTAGAGACAAAATATTCACGAATATTTAATAGATCCTGCATAACTGATGGAGCCATATCTTGAGGTATTTGATTTAATACATTGGCATCTTGCATTGAAATCATGGGTCCACTTATACTTGGAAAAATTGCAATTACTAACGCCAATCCACCTGTCAAAATAAAACTAGCTGAAATGAATTTTATTTCATCGTTTGTAAGTTTTTCTTTAATTAATACTTGGTTTAATAAAGTGACTAATCCCAATATTGCTAGTAGTGGTATGGTAAATTCAGCGATTACTAGAATAGACGAAACGGCTCTAAATTTATCGTATAGTGGAATATAATCGATGAAGAAGTCTGTTACAAACATTAGGTTTTTGCCCCAAGATAAAACGAAAGAAAAAAGGGTTGCTGTAACAAGTGCCCATTTAATTGGGCCTTTAACGATAAAGCATCCAATAAAAAATAAGAAAAGAACAAAAGCTCCTACATAAACTGGACCAGCGGTAAAAGGTTGTGTCCCGAAGTACTGAGTAAAGTACTGCATAGCTTCAGGGTGTCTTAATTGAGCTGCTTGTATTGCTTCTCTATTGTCGCTAATCCGGCTCGATACTCCTCCTTTAAAGTTAGGTACAAGTAGTGTTAGTGTTTCGTCTATACCATAACTCCATTGTGTTATGTATTCTTTTTCCGAAATTGTGTTTTCTTGAGTATTCTTAGATACAAGTTCAGTTTTTCCTCTTGTTGACTCTTTACTGTATTTATAGGTATGGTAAAGCGTAGAACTATTTATTAGAATTGCAAAGATACCTGCCATTGCTAGTACACCACTTGCTATATAGAATTGCTTTAGTCCACCATTTCTTTTGGCTTGGATTCCAAATGCAATTATAAAGAACAAAATTACAAATGAAAAATAGTAACTCATTTGTATGTGATTTGATAATATCTGTAAGGCTCCAAATAGTGCAGTAACTACTCCACCTAATACATATTTCTTCTGATAGATCCAGTTAACTCCTGCAATTGTGGGTGGAATATAGGCTAAAGTGATGTATTTCCACAGGTGTCCAGCTCCTATTAATATAAAGTAATAGGATGAAAATGCCCACATTATCGCTCCTAAAACCGATATTAGAGGATTTACTTTAAATGATCGAAGGAGAATATAAAAACCAACAAGCATTATAAAACAAAGCCCCATGTATTGAGGTAGACTCAAGCTATAGGCTTGTTCAAAAACTTTGAGTGGTTTTGTCGAATTGTACGATGGTGATATTTGGTAGGTTGGCATTCCGCTAAAAAGAGAGTTGGTCCAACGTGTTCTTTCACCATGTTCTTCGTAGTAGAGTTTAGCTTCTTGTCCCGCACCAATACCAGCTGCCGTATCGTGTTCAATCAATACTTTGTTTTGAATAGTTGGGGTAAAGAAGTAGACGAATGCGATAATAACAAAGGTTAGTATGGCCAATCCGTCGGGCAATAACTTTTTATAAACTGTTGATTTATTCATGTGATGTTGTCAATTTGGCACCTATTTTATCTAGGTGCATTAAAGCTACTTCTGCATCAATTTCGTTTGGAATGGTATAAACACCATTCTTGTATGTTTTTTTATTTAATTCAATTTGCATTAATGTTTGTACTGAATAGGCACAACTTTTTATAAATGCAAGTTGTGTTGTTTCGTAGGTCAAGTTGGCCAATTTTCCCTCGGCTACAACAAGAATAGTGTGTCCATCGGGAAAGAAATATCGATTCAGCTGTGTACTGATTTCGATTTTCTTAATCTCTTTGCAATTGTTTAATCGGTCGTATTCGATTTCTAATTCATGATGCCCCATGTTACAAATAATTGATTGGTCTTTCATGTTGTACATGTCTTCCAATTTTATAATTTGTTTTTTTCCCGTTGCTGTAACGAAAATATCAATTTGTGGGCATACTTCCGATAAACGTACTACTTTGTAACCTTGCATAGTGGCTTGAAGTGCTCGAATTGGATCAGTTTCTGCTATAAGTACTTCTGCACCGTTTGCTTGGAGTGATTGTGCACAGCCTTTGCCAATATCGCCGAACCCACAAACCAACACTGATTTACCAATAAGAATTGTACGTGTTGTTTTTTTTATTGACTCGGCTATGGTTTCTCTGCAACTATAGTGGTTGTCTATTTTTGTTTTAATGAAAGACGTGTTTAAATCAACTATAGGATAATGTGGCTTTGCGATATCTATTAAAGATTTTAATTGGTCGCTAGCTGTTTTTGTATCAATTGTAATAGCCTTTATATCTTTAATAAGTCCTTCCCAGCATTTTTGATCTTCTGCAAGAACTCGTTTTAAAAATAAATTTAGTTCTTTTTGACTCTCTGTTTGTTGTGGGTCGTCTAATATTGAAGAATGAGTTTCTCCTTTTAGGCCTCTGTGTAACATTAAGCTAATGTCACCTCTTTCGTCTATTATATGTGTAGGTCCTAAATTATGTCCAAAATGTAGTGTTTCAAATATAGCCCACCAGTACTCTGAATAACTTTCGTCTTTCCATGCGAAAATTGGAATTTCTTGCTCACTTAAATAAGCAGCAGCATTATCTTGGGTTGAGTATATGTTTGACGAACACCAGCGTACATCGGCCCCTAGTTCTTTAAGTATCTCTATAAACACGGCTGTATATACAGTTATGTCAATAGACCCACTAATTCTCATTCCTTTAAGAGGTTGTTTGTCTTTATATTTTTCTCTGATAGCCATTAGACCTGGCATTTCTCTTTGTATCCACTTAATTTCTTCCTTTCCACTTTTAGCAAGATTTACATCTTTGACACGAAAAGGTAAATTCAAATATAATGATGTTGACATGAATCTCATATTTTGGTTTGTATACAAATATATGTAAATAATCTCTTTGGCTAGCTTCTAAGGGTTTAGTTTGTCTATTATGACGCTATTTTAGAGGTGTCTGCCTTTTTTTCGTTATTTATATTTAAGTTTGTGTCTATTAAATATTGATGATATGAAAATCATTGTAGAGGATAAAATTCCTTATATTCATGAGGCTATAAAAGCTATTTCTTCTGATGTTGTGTATCTTCCAGCATCGGATTTTACCAATGAAAGTATTCGACATGCGGATGTTTTAATTGTAAGAACTCGTGTAAAATGTGATAAAGCTTTATTAGAAGGTACGCGCGTGAAATTCATTGCGACTGCTACAATTGGTTACGATCACATTGACACCTCTTATTGTGAACGCATGGGTATTACTTGGGCTAATGCTCCTGGTTGTAATTCAGGTTCTGTTTGTCAATATTTACATTCTGCTCTAGTATTACTGAAACTTCATTATAAATTTTCTTACTCTAATTTAACTCTGGGAATTATTGGTGTAGGTCATGTGGGGAGTAAAATTGAAGCTTTAGCTCAGAAATTGAATATGCAGATTTTATTGAATGACCCTATTCGTAGAGATGAGTCCATCGATTTTAAACATACTGATTTGGATATTATTTGCCAAGAAGCTGATATTATAACTTTTCATGTTCCTTTAACCCATGGTGGAAAATATCCGACTTATCACTTAGTGGATTCAACTTTTTTCGAGTTGTTAAATAAAAAGATTCCTATATTAATAAATACTTCTCGCGGTGAGGTTATTGATACTCTTAGCATAAAAGAAGCTCTTAGGGAGGGGAAAATAGAGACAGCTGTTTTGGATGTGTGGGAGAATGAACCATCTATAGATACTGAATTATTGGCTGATGTATTTTTAGGTACTCCCCATATTGCAGGATATTCCGCGGATGGTAAGTCTTTGGCTTCTCAAATGGCATTACAATCTATTGTAGATTTCTATGGTTTACCTTTAGAAATAAGAATTGAAGCACCTTTACCTGCTGATAATAATGAATTGTTTATAACAGCTTCATCTTTTGATGAAGCTGTTATAATGGCATATGATCCGCATATAGATTCGGAATCACTGAAAAACAATGTTTCTAAATTTGAATATTTAAGAAGTCACTATGGCATTCGCCGTGAATTATCAGCCTATCGAGTTTTGATCAAGTAAGACTTTTTCTATGACTTCAGGGAAGTGTTTATATTCCAATGCATGAATCCTAGTTGCTAAAGATTCGTCGGTGTCACTTGATAATACAGGGCAACTGGCTTGGAAAATAATATCACCTTCATCATAATTTTCATTGCAAAAATGAATAGTAATACCACTTGTATCTTCTTTAGCCAAAATGACAGCTTTATGCACGTTACTTCCATACATTCCTTTTCCTCCGTACTTTGGAAGTAGAGCAGGGTGTATATTAATAACCTTGTATGCATAATTATTAATTATAGCTTGGGGGATCCGTAATAAAAATCCAGCTAATATAATGTAGTCAATTTCATACTCTCTTAACAGATTTAAGATGAGGTTTGAATCCTTCCATTTGCTATTTTCTATAACTACACAAGGTATGTTTAATAGCTTTGAGCGCTGAATAACAAATGCATTAGCATTGTTAGTAATGATTAGTTTTACTCTAGCAAGGTCCTTATTTTGAAAATATTGGGTAATATTCTCTGCATTTGTACCTGATCCAGATGCTAAAATTGCCAAATTTAATCCCATAATCTCTGTTTTATATGCACAATTAGTTTAAATTTGTGCAATAAATAGTATTTATTGCTTTAAATGTTTGTTTAGAACAATAAATATTTATTCCTTTGCACCGCAAATTTAAAGAAATAAAACTAATTATTAATTTAAAACAAAAAGTTATGTCTGAAATTGCATCAAGAGTAAAAGCGATAATCGTAGATAAATTAGGTGTTCAAGAATCAGAAGTTACACTAGAAGCTAGCTTTGCTGGTGATTTAGGTGCTGACTCACTTGATACTGTAGAACTTATCATGGAATTTGAGAAAGAATTCGAAATTTCTATTCCAGACGATGCAGCTGCTAACATTGCTACTGTAGGTAACGCTGTAGATTACATCGAAGAACACGCTAACTAAGCTGTTTAAGCGTTTCATACACTATGGAATTAAAAAGAGTTGTAGTAACAGGTCTTGGTGCCATTACCCCTATTGGCAACAGTCTTTCCGAATTTTGGGAAAATGCTGTTAATGGGGTTAGTGGGGCTGGGCCTATTACTCATTTCGATGCGTCTTTGTTTAAGACACAATTTGCATGTGAGGTTAAAGACTTCGATGCAACCAAATATATTGACAGAAAAGATGCTAGACGTATGGATTTATACTGTCAGTATGGTGTTTCTGTTGCCAAACAAGCTGTAGAAGATGCTGGCTTCGATTTAGAATCATTAGATAAAAATCGTGTTGGTGTTGTCTTTGGTGCTGGAATTGGTGGAATTAGAACTTTTGAAGAAGAGGTTGGTTATTATTACCAAAATCAAGATAAAGGTCCTAAATTCAATCCTTTCTTTATTCCTAAAATGATTGCTGATATTGCTTCAGGGCAAATTTCAATCATGTACGGATTCCATGGACCTAATTATGCTACATGTTCTGCTTGTGCTACTTCAACCAATGCTATTGCTGATGGTTTTGATTTGATTCGTTTAGGGAAAGCTAACGTTATTGTTACTGGTGGTGCCGAAGCTGCAATTAGTGCAGGTGGTGTTGGTGGTTTCAATGCAATGAATGCTTTATCTACTCGTAATGAAGATTGTAAATCTGCTTCTAGACCATTTAGTGCTAGTCGTGACGGTTTTGTAATGGGTGAAGGCGGTGGATGCCTTATCCTTGAAGAACTTGAACATGCTAAAGCTCGTGGTGCTAAGATTTACGCTGAAGTTGCTGGCTCGGGTTTATCGGGTGATGCTTATCACTTGACTGCTTCTCATCCTGACGGATTAGGTGCTAAACTTGTAATGAGAAATGCTTTAGAGGATGCTAACATGGCTCCTGAAGAAATTGACTACATCAACGTACATGGTACGTCGACTCCAGTAGGTGATATTTCTGAAGTTAAAGCAATTCAAGATGTATTTGGAGATCATGCGTATAAGTTGAACATTAGCTCTACTAAGTCAATGACTGGTCACCTTTTAGGTGCTGCTGGAGCTATTGAATCTATAGCGGGTATTATGGCTATCCAAGATGGTATTATTCCTCCAACCATTAACTTTACTGAAGGTGATGAGGATGCTGAAATTGATTACAAACTTAATTTCACATTTAACAAAGCTCAAAAACGTACAGTTAATGCTGTGTTGTCTAATACATTTGGTTTTGGTGGACACAATGCTTGTGTTATTTTTAAGAAATACATAGACTAAAGTCGTGTTTAAAGATATTGTAATTAATAAGATAAGGCTTTTTTTTGTTAAAGATAAAGAGTCTTATCTTTGTTTTTATAAGATGCTTGGATTTCTTCCTAATCGTTTAGAATACTATAAACAAGCTCTTATTCATAAGTCGTCTACTGTTATTGATGATAATGGTTTGGCTTACAACAATGAACGTCTAGAATTTTTAGGTGATGCCATTCTGGATTCGGTCATTGCCGATTTATTATTTCATTATTTTAATGCTAAAAAGGAGGGGTTTTTAACGAATACTCGCTCTAAAATAGTTCAACGCGAAACGTTGAATAAGTTAGCTATTGAAATAGGTTTAGATAAGTTGGTTGTTTTCTCTACAAAATCTAGTTCCCACAATAATTACATGTATGGTAATGCTTTCGAGGCATTAATTGGTGCTATTTATTTAGACCAAGGTTACGACAAGTGTAAACGATTCATTGAAGAGCGAATTGTTAGCCCTTATATAGATTTGGATAAATTGGCACAAGTTGACCAGAACTACAAGTCTAAATTAATAGAGTGGGGACAAAAAAATAAATATTCAATTTCATTCGAGTTGATTGAAGAGTGTCAAGATGAACAATGTAATCCAATTTTCCAAACAGAAGTGTTAGTTGAAGGAATTTGTGGAGGAACAGGTACTGGATATTCTAAAAAAGAATCTCAACAAAATGCTTCTGAGGTGACACTTAAAAAAATTAAGTCATCAAAAGAGTTTCGTCATCAAATTGTAATAAATAAAGAGTTACATGATGCTGAAGTTTTAGAAAATAAAGAAGCTGAAACTCCCGAATTGGTTATCGATAACTCGGAAACTCCAGCTTCATAATTTTATTTATTTTCCAAAGCAAACACCCATTTGTTCACCTCTTCGTATTAATTCATGATCAATTGGTACTAGGCGTGTCTTTTCTGCAACATCTTCTAGTGGTACTCCGATTATTTCATCACCTTTTAAGGCTACCATTTTACCAAAGTCACCTTGTTCAATCATACTAATCGCATAACCTCCCATTCTTGTTGCTAAGTTTCTATCAAATGGCGTAGGGTATCCTCCTCTTTGAATATAACCCAGAACCGTTTCTCTTGTTTCAAATCCAGTTTCATATTCTATCTCTTCGGCAATAAAGCTAGCTGCTTTCTTGCGTCCACGAGTTTCTATGCCTTCTGCAACGACGATTATCGAATAAGGTTTACCTTTTTTTAAACGTTCGATAATTGTGTTTCCTATTGCTTTGATATCATACTCAATTTCAGGGATTAAAATAATATCTCCACCACTGGCCATACCTGCATATAGTGCAATCCATCCAGCTTTGTCTCCCATTACTTCAATTACCATGACTCTTTTGTGCGAACTAGCTGTTGAATGTAGTCTATCAATAGCCTCTGTAGCAATGGTAACGGCAGAGTCAAAACCAAATGATATATCAGTCCCCATAATGTCATTATCAATTGTTTTAGGGATTGTAATGACATTTACACCTAGTTGTTTAAGTTTGACAGCAATCGCTAATGTTCCATTTCCACCTATGCAAACTAAACAATCTAGTCCTAGTTCTTCAATATTTTTCTTCAATATTTTAGGATCATGTTGAAGCACGTCTTGTCCTTTCTTACGAATTCTATTTTCTCTAGATGTTCCTAAGATAGTACCTTCAGAAAACATAAGTCCAGACATTGTCTTCTCTTTGAGTATTTGAACATCTTTATTCATTAATCCTTGGAATCCATTATATATTCCAAGTACTTCCATGCCATAGTGATTCATCGCAGGTTTACATACTCCTCTAATGGTAGCATTGATTCCTGGACAATCTTCTCCTGATGTTAAAATACCTATTTTCATGTTCTTATCTTTTTTATGTTATAATATACTAAACCATTCGATGTAAAGATAGAAAAAAGATGAAAATGCTAGAAAAGAATGATAATTAAGATTATTTTTGTTTTTCATTCTTTGCAGATATTATAATGAATATTACCAGACTAATTAGTAGAGCCTTTAATTCAAGACTAAAGGAATTAGAACTTTATACGACTAGACCTGACGAACTTCAAGCCAGCGCCTTTAAATATTTAGTTGATAAAGCTAAAAATACAGAATGGGGCATTAAATACGATTACAAATCTATTAAAACATATGCTGATTTTAAATCTAGAGTACCCATTCAGACTTATGATGAAATCAAACCTTATGTTGAGCGATTATTGGCCGGTGAGCAGAATTTAATTTGGCCATCGACCATTAAGTGGTTCGCTAAATCTTCGGGCACTACGAATGATAAAAGTAAATTCTTACCTGTTAGTAAAGAATCATTGAAAGATATTCATTACAAAGGTGGTCAAGACGTAGTAACCATGTATTTACAAAACAATCCGAGCAGTAAATTCTTTTCTGGTAAAGGTTTGATTTTGGGTGGTAGCCATCGTCCAAATTTGAATACTAAGAATGGTCTTGTAGGTGACTTATCTGCAATCTTGATTGAAAACATTAATCCTCTAGTCAACTTTATTCGTGTTCCTAGTAAGCAAACAGCACTTATGGACGAATGGGAGTCTAAACTAGAAACAATAGCTAATGAAACTATTCATAAGAATGTAACCAATTTATCTGGTGTCCCTTCTTGGTTTTTAGTCCTTATAAAGCATATCTTAAATAAAACTCAAAAGACTACGATTGAGGAAGTTTGGCCTAATCTTGAAGTCTTTTTCCATGGTGGGGTTGCTTTTACCCCATATCGCGAACAATATAATCAAGTTATTAAGTCGGATAAAATGCACTATATGGAAACATATAATGCCTCTGAAGGTTACTTTGGTACTCAGAGTGACTTACTTGACCCTTCTATGTTGTTGATGATTGATTATGGAATTTTCTATGAATTTATGCCATTAGAGGATCTTGAATTAGAAAATCCTCGAGTTATTACCCTAGAAGATGTTGAGTTAAATAAAAATTACGCCTTAATTATTTCTACTTCGTCTGGATTGTGGCGATATATGATTGGTGATACAATTAAGTTCACAAACAATAGACCTTTTAAATTTGTAATTACGGGTAGAACTAAGCATTTTATCAATGCTTTTGGTGAAGAACTTATTGTTGACAATGCCGAGAAAGGACTAGCATTAGCATGTAAAGAAACGGGTGCACAAATATTAGAATATACAGCAGCTCCTGTTTTTATGGATAACAATGCCAAGTGTAGGCACCAATGGTTAATTGAGTTTGCCAAGAAACCAGATTCCTATGAGAAGTTCGCTTCACTTTTAGATAGTTCTCTTAAAGATTTAAATTCAGACTACGAGGCTAAGCGTTCTAAAGACATTGCTTTACAACCCCTAGAATTAATTGTAGCCCGAGAAAACCTATTTCACGATTGGCTAGCTATGAAAGGTAAACTTGGCGGACAGAATAAAGTGCCTCGTTTGAGTAATAGCCGTTCGTACATAGAAAGTATGATGGCTTTAAATAAATGATAAAATAAAACAATAATAAATATGGATCCTCAACTAATTATTTATAATACATTATCTAGGAAGAAAGAATCATTTGTTCCTTTACATGCACCTCATGTTGGTTTATACGTTTGTGGTCCTACAGTGTATGGTGATGC
>JASLDF010000086.1 GCA_030151635.1 Bacteroides sp.
ACACATTTGTTGGATAGAAAAACATTTAGCAATAAAGTGATTGGTTTATTTTATAATAAGCAATATTAGATAGAATACAGCTCATATAATATGGGCTTATAAATAGTTGTTTTGATATAAAGTTATTTGGTCAAAAGCAACAGAATAGATTATTAATATAAAATATTTTAAGCGATTATTAAGAAGTATAAATTGGGGGAGGTACAAAATAGATATTATTTGCTAGTAGTTGCTTATTTCTTTTAAAATTTGATTTATATTACATATATCTAATCAAACCAGATAGCATTAATTAATGATCTATTTTCGAAGAAACATTCAAGATCAAAAAAGTTCTTATAATTTGACTTTGAAAAATGAAATATTTCTTGAAAAATAAGATATGTGTTAAAGTCTAAATCTAATACTACTATGGTTTTAATAGGATCTTCTTGATTAATATTCTTTATAATAGCTTGAAACTCTTTTTCTTTATTATCAACAACAATTTTAATTTTGACAGGCTTATTTAAATCTTTAATGTTTATTTTACCCGATATAATGAAACCTTCTATATCGAAAGATATTAAATTCTCTCTTATATACTCTTGTGTACTTAGGCGATTATTTGAAAGCATATTTACTGATTGAGAGTATTCTGAATTGCTTGTTAATAAATGGTTTATAGAAGTTCCAATTTGTAGTTTTGGTGTAGATGTAATTATCGGAATACGTATTTTTACACTTCTTTTTACGGGGGTTAGAAATAAAATGCTTAGTAGAGAAATAATAGAGAAAAAAATTATTATTTTACTCCACATTAAATAAACTTTAGGTACTTCTCTTGTTTCTTTGTTTATAATAGAAATTTTGTTTGTTTTCATTAATTTAAACTTAATTCTAATTGATTTTTAATCAAATTATAATAATAACCTTTTTTTGATATTAAATGATTATGTGTACCACTCTCAATAATTGTACCTTTATCTAAAACCAAAATTTGGTCAGCATTACTTACTGTACTAAGTCGGTGAGCAACAATAATGACTGTTTTCCCCTTGTAAAAAGTTGCTAAATTATTTATAATCGTTTTTTCATTATTAGCGTCTAGAGAATTTGTAGCTTCATCTAAAAAGATAAATGATGGATCCCTGTAAATAGCTCGAGCTATAAGAATTCGTTGCTTTTGTCCTTGACTTAAGCCCACTCCATTCACTCCAATATTTGTATAATATTGGGCAGGTAATGATAATATATGTTGATGAATATTGGCTAGCTTTGTTGCATGTATTAGTTTTGTTTGATCAACTGATGTTGACATTGCAATATTTTGTTCTATTGTATCAGAAAAAATGAAACCCTCTTGTGTGACTGTCCCACATTGTTTTCTCCACCATCTTAAATCTATGTTGGTTAATGATGCGTTCCCTATGTTTATAGTGCCTTTAGTTGGGGAATAGCTTCCTAGTAATAATTTTATCAGAGTTGTTTTACCACTACCACTACTGCCTACAACGGCCGTTATTTTGCCCTTAGGGATAGTTATATTAATATTATTAAGTACTTTTTGAGATGAAGCACCTCCATATTGAAATGTCAAGTTTTTTATGCTAATATCTTCGTTAGGAGTTTTATCTATATATCTACCTACGTTTTCATCTTTTTTATTATGAATTTCATTTATTCTGTCTATACTGATATTAACATCTTGCCAGTCGTTAATAAAGCTTACAATACTGTCTATTGGTGCTGTTAATTGTCCAATTATATATTGTATTGAAAGCATTATTCCTAAAGTTAAATTACCATTTATTACATAGTAAGCAGATATCATAGTTATTAATATATTTCTAAATTCATTAATAAATATACATCCAGCTAAATGTTTTTGTTGTAGTAAAAGCTTTTCTTGATAAATCTTATAAAGGTCTGTTTGAATACTTTCCCATTTCTCTCGCTTTTCATTTTCGCAACCTTGAAGTTTTATTTCTTGCATACCGTTTATTAATTGATAAACAGCATCTTTATTTAGTGTCTTAATGCTAAAATATTTATAGTCAAGACTTTTTCTTTTCTTTAGAAAAGAAAAAGTCCAAAGTGTATATATTATGGCCCCGAATATAAATATTGTGAAAATTGAGAGGTTATAAAATAATAATACTAAGCAAAATATAATAATAGTTAGTAAGGAAAATAAAATATCCAAAGATTGTTCTGTTACAAATGATTTTACTCTATCATGATCTTCTATTCGTTGTATTAAATCTCCAAATAATTTTGTGTCAAAAAAGCGCATAGGTAGTTTCATTAATTTTATAAAAAAAGTAGAAATTAATGTAACATTAACATTCATGCTGATATATAATAAAAGATGTGATCGTATAAAAGTAACTCCAGTTCTACTAATAAGGAGGATTAATTGACCTAATAAAATAATTTTTATAAAACTGATATCTTTATAATTAATGCCAATATCTACGATTACTTGAGTTAAAAAAGGTAATATTAACTGTAGTAAGCTTCCTATAATTAATCCTATGATTATATGATTAAAATATCTTTTGTTATTTGAAAATAAATTTATTATAAATTTAGCATTTCTAATTCTAGATGGTTTTTTTTCTCCTTTTTTTTCATAATATGTAGAATTAGGCTTTAAGCCCAATATATACCCTTTATTTTGTTGAGAAATTGATATCCATTTAACTTTAAATTCAGTTTCATTATAATCAATTAATCCTTTTTCTGGATCTGCAATAGAAAAAATATATTTATTTTTCTTTTTTTTTATCGCATATAATACAACAAAATGTCTTTGCTCCCAATAAAGAATACAAGGTAGTAAACTTGTGTCTTTTATTAATTGTTCAATTTTAATTAGTCCAGGATTTGAATAGAAGCCTATTTCTTTACTAGCATTTGCTAAGTCTGAAATAGACGTTCCATCTCTGCTTTGAAAGCAAATCTCCCTTATACTATCTAGAGTATAATATTTACCGTAATATCGAACTACCATTGTAAGGCAAGCAGGACCACAGTCCATAGAATCATATTGACGGACTAATTCAATCATAATTGTTTTGGTTATTTAAAGTCTATTTATCTCTTTTTGATTAGCTCCTGAACGTTCATACTGTGATGTTTTATTAAACGAATAACTCAATGATATATAAAAACTTCTTGCGTTAGAATAGGAGCGTTTGTTTAGAAGCACATTTTCATAATTCATTCTCCATCTCTCTTTATTAGAGTTAAATATATCTCCCACTCCCATGCGTATAGTCATTCTATCCTTAATGCTTTTTTGAGCAGAGATATCTACTACAAAAGAGTTTTTAGTCCTACTAAATCCTTTGTCCGAAGGTGAGCAATATGTCATGCTAGTTCGAATTAACATATTGTAAGGAAGACTAATTGTATTGTCTAAACTTACTGAATATTCAGCTCGATTATACTTTATGTTTCTGCTTGCAAAAGAGTGCTTAAGAAAGGGTTTTTGATACGATAATTCAACTTGTGGTGTCCATACACTAAATAGAGTATGATAATATGACAATGAGAAAGAGAGTGTTTTATAACTCTTAGAGTTAATAAATGTAGACAGTGTTATAGGGTTCTTTTCAAATTGTTTTGTAATAAAGAAGACTTGATTCTCATACAGTTTGTAGCTAGCTATAAACATTAAATTCTTTAATCTAAAGTTGTAACTGAAATCATTTACAAATGTGTTTTTGAGAAGAGGATTTCCTGCTTCATAAGAGTGTGGTGAATTATACTGTATATCTGCACGTAAACTGTAATAACTAGGTCGCGCTATTGTCCTTCTATAACTAAGAGACATCTCTATTCCATTCTCCTCAATTGGATACGAGAAAAGTAGAGTAGGGAAAATGTAGTTGTCTTTTAAGCTCTGATCTTTTTTATATTCTTTATTTAAGTAATAATTAAATTTCACCTTTTCATATCTTAACCCTAAACTCAAATATAGATTACCCAATGATGTTGAAAAACTTCCAAATAGTCCGTAAAGTTGTTGTTTATGATGGGAAAATGATGAGGGGAGATCTTCATGTAATTCTGTGTTTTTATAATCGTATTTGGTGTTGGTCCACGTAAACTGTGTCCCTAATAAAAGTTTGAAAAATTTAAATTTTTTACTAGTATAAAATTTAGAGGCAAATAGATCATGATTATTATCGGAAGTGCTATTTATTAGGTTTACATCTCCATTATGATAAGCTGTTCTATTTTTAGACATTCCGTAACCTTTCCCATGTACATAATCAATATCTAGCTCTAACTTCCAAGAGTTGACAATGCCGGAGTAGAATAAATTCAAATAACCATCTCTGTTTTTTCCATTACTAGTGGTGGTATTTAAGTACTCATCTTTTAAAATTTGAGTATTATAGTACTGGCTATTACTAACTGCACACCCTTTTCCTTTCCATTGGTTGTTGAATCGATATATACCTCCAAATTGATGATTTTTGTAAATTGTGTAATCAAATCCTAAGCTGCTAGAGTAGTCTGCTGCATGTATTTTAAGATCCGTTTTGCTCTTCTCTTGTGTGTCAACCTCGGGGGCTATTAAAAGAGTACTTGTATATTGTGCCTGAGTGGCTTTGTTGTTGTTGGTTGAGAAATCACCATATAGTGTAAAAGATTTATTTACATAACTTAGATATAGACTACCCATCTCATTCCAGTCATTTAGCCTATGAATACTGAAATTAGCATCTCCTGATATGCCTACACCCTCTTCACGTAAAGTTTCAATATGGATTACAGATGTAACAGATGCTAAGTATTCGGGACCAGGTGATGTGTCGATTGTAACACTCTTGATTCGCTTGGAGTCTAAATTACTTAACTCTATTGTGGATCTAACCTCTCTCCGATTGATATAGATAATAGGTTTACCTTTGCCAAAAACATCAATGTCGGTTCCACTGACTTTGAGAAATGGTAAATGCTTCATGACATCAAAAGCATTTCCTGCAGAACTTAATAAACTTCCACTTATTGGGGCTTTTATTTTGGAGCCATCCATCTTATATGGTTTTTGTTGGCCAACAATTGTAAATTCGTCAATGGTATAAGATAAAGGTTCTAATTGGATGTCATATTTTAGGTTGGGAGTATCTAATATTATATATTTTGTTTGATATCCTATGTATGAAAATGAGAGTAGATAATCTTTAGGATTAATTGTTGGAGATGGAAGTTCAATTGTAAAGTGACCTAAATTATTCGTGACTACCCCTTTCATAAAGATAGAATCTGTTTGCTTTAATAAAGTCACATTTACCAATTCCATAGGGCGATTTAATTCATCTTTAATACAGCCAGAAATTAGAATCTCTTGAGTTTGTGCCTTACAAATAGTTGACAAACACAATAAATAGAAAAATATGATGTAAAAGCTAAAGTGTTTCATTTTTGGCTAAAGATTGTTTGTACATTGTAATTAAATACTTACTTAATAAAGTGTCATCCTTTAAAGGGTAACAATTATTAAATGTTCCATTATGAAATTTATTTCTAACAGTGAACCAAGCACATGGGTTACAAAGAGGCATTAATGAGCATTTGAGGCATTTAGGATCCAAAAACCATTGAGAACCTATCACATATTTTGTATATAGCGATAAGTTTTTAAATTCACTTTTATCAATATACCCAATAATTTTATCTTTATTCCCCATATCATTCCAACATTTGTAGTATTCACCTTTAGGGCCAATTACATATGCACCATTTACACTAGCTACGCAACCTTTGGTTTTGGCTAAAGTGGGGGTGAATTTTAAAGGAACTACACCTTCACGATTAACCTTATCATAAAAATGCATAATATCAGACTTTCTCATAGAATCACAAACTAAACATGTTTCATGCTTATTCTCAACATGTATGAAGCCAGGATAAATAGAAACTTTATCTCCTAGTTCTTTTCTTAAAGTTGCATAAGTTTCAGAAAATGTATTAGTGTTATTCTGACCAATATTAACTCTTATGCTAATATTGGTATGTGGTAATTCTTTAAGCACTCTTTTTACATTAGCTAAGACTCGTTTATATGTTCCTTTGCCATTTTTTAATATCCTTGTTTTATCATGTACGCTTTCAGGTCCATCAATTGTAATTTGAATACTAGATAAATTTTCATGCTTAAAGTATTCAATTATTTCTTGATTTAAATTATATCCATTAGTGGTAATACTTTGACCTGTTAATTTGGCAAAACATTCTTTTTTTATTCGACTTGTAATTTCTTTTATTTGATTGAATGCCATAAGAGGTTCCCCTCCATACCATGTTATAGATAAATCTTTAATAAGTTTATGAGAATTAATAAAGTTAATTAAGTTACTAATGACTTCATTAGTCATTGTAATATTTGGCTTGTCTTTTTCATAACAATAGGGACATCTAAAATTACACATAGATGTTGGAGCTATAGTTAGAGGCATATGCGTATTATGAAACCCACCTAATATTGTATGATGAATGCATTCTCTAACATAATCATCATCCTCATCTTGTTCAACAATGATCTTTGCTTTTTTAAAAAAAATAATATCATCATCATTTAGATATTTATCATTAGATAAATCTATTTCATGTTTTTTTAACAGAGTGTATAGCTTTTTTGTTGTTCTTAGGAGGGTGTTGGTTCTTGTATTATATATTAAATAAACTATTTTTGTGTTATCAACAAAAGAATTAAGCAAAGAGTATCTTGAAGTATATAATTTTGTGCTAGTCATGATTATAATTTTAGGAAAATATAATGATATTAGTGTAATATATGCACTTTAAAAGTGTATATATTACACTAAATTTTTCTTTCATAAAAATATTTTTATGAAGATAGGTGTCAAGGAACTCTTAGGCTTTTATCTAAGTCTTTTTTTATTTCACTATCTTTAGCATTTTGTTTGCAGTTGCACGAAAACTGTATTTTACAACAGCTACCTTCTGACTCCATAGCTAATCCGGTACCTCCTTTTACTTGATCTAGAATGTCTGTATCTACAGGCTCAATAGATTGTAAAACTTCAAACTTGTTCTTTTTCATAATCATTAAGTTTAATTATTAATTTAAAATATGTTTTATAAAACATATTTTAATATATGTATATTATATGTAATAACACATATATGTTCGTTAGTTTCTGTTTCTTTTTAATAAATATTTACTATTATATTTTGTTTGATAAGTGGGTTACCACAATATCTTTTGGTTTTAAATAAGTTATTAAGTATTTTTCAACCTTTACTTACTGTTTATGCTTATTATTAAGGTTTTATAAACCAATAATAATAACTACTATAAGATGCTTCTAAGAATCAATGCGTCATTTGAATCATTATCTATAACGACTTAGTTTATGGATTAATTAGATACTTATAATTGACTAAAATAGCTTTATTCTCTTGTTATAATGATTGTTATTATTTTTTAGTCAAATTAATATCTTATAATGATTACTACGTCTACCAAGGAAATTTGGTAAACTATTGAGTTGTTTCCCAGCGATTCTAGTTTTTATATTAACTGATTTGTCTTTTTTGTTATTATATTTGCCTATAATATTTACCCTAAAAACCATTATCATTTTGAGTAAGAAAAAGATAGCTGAGACACCCATGATGAAACAGTTTTTTGACCTCAAGGCCAAACATCCCGATGCCATCATGTTATTTAGATGCGGTGACTTCTACGAAACTTTCTCTTCTGATGCAATTCTAGCTGCAGAAATACTAGGTATTACACTTACCAAGCGTGCCAATGGAAAAGCTAATTCTGTAGAACTTGCAGGATTTCCTCATCATGCACTAGACACTTATCTACCCAAATTGATACGTGCAGGAAAACGTGTAGCTATATGTGATCAACTAGAAGATCCCAAGTTAACTAAGAAACTTGTTAAAAGAGGGATTACAGAGCTAGTTACCCCAGGAGTATCTATCAATGATAATATATTAAACAACAAGGAAAATAATTTTCTTGCTGCTATTCATTTTAATAAAAACAATTGCGGTTTTGCACTTTTAGACATCTCCACTGGGGAGTTCCTTACGGCAGAAGGTTCAATGGATTACATTGACAAGCTGTTGTCTAATTTTGCACCCAAAGAAGTTCTGTTTGAACGAGGTAAAAAAACTTTTTTTAAAGAAAGATTCGGTGGTAAGTTTTTTACTTACGAATTGGACGATTGGATTTTTACCCA
The DNA here is from genome assembly GCA_030151635.1 of Bacteroides sp. GTDB lineage: Bacteria > Bacteroidota > Bacteroidia > Bacteroidales > Bacteroidaceae > Bacteroides_E. The sequence continues at coordinate 8,220 of JASLDF010000086.1, forward strand.
ACAAACCGCAAACGAGCGTTTATTAAAGCACTTTGAAGTGAATAGCTTTAAAGGCTTTGGTGTAGATCATCTTGAAAATGGAATTATAGCTGCTGGTGCTATTTTGCAATACCTTGATATTACCCAACACCACAATATTGGACACATCACAACGTTATCCAGAATTGAAGAGGAGAAATTCGTCCGACTTGATAAGTTTACCATTCGCAACCTTGAGTTATTAAATAGCATGAATGAAGGAGGGAAGAGTTTACTTCAAGTTCTTGACAAAACAACTACTCCAATGGGGAGTCGACTTCTTAAACGCTGGGTAGTATTTCCACTTAAGGATGTGAACTCAATCAACAACCGACTTAATGTTGTGGAGTACCTGTTTAAATATCCTGAACTAAAGGATCTTTTAACCGATCAACTGCACCAAATAGGCGACTTGGAACGTATAATCTCTAAAGTTGCTGTAGGACGCGTATCACCTCGAGAAGTTGTTCAACTGAAAGTTGCTTTACAAGCCATTGAACCTATAAAAATTGCTTGCGAAACTTCTGAAGAACCAAGCTTAAAACGAATAGGTGAACAGTTGAATTTATGCAAACAAATTCGAGATAAAATTGACACACAAATTGAAAATGATCCTCCGTTATTAATTAATCGTGGGCATGTCATTTGTGCCAATGTAAATAGTGACTTGGAC
>JASLDF010000174.1 GCA_030151635.1 Bacteroides sp.
ACAGATGCACCCCCACCAATACCATTTAGAAGGGCAACCATTTGGGGCATTTGTATCATTTGTACCTTTTTAGCCATGTACAGACCAATGATTAGTCCGATAGCAATGAAAATGTAGATACTCATTGCCGACATAATGTTGTAATGAACAAGTGTTGCAACAACACCAGCAAATACACCAATAGCACTTAGTCTATTTCCCTTAGCTGCTGTTTCTACTTTACTCATCATAGAAATTCCCGCAAGAATTACTACAGATAGTACAGCACAAATTATATAATAAATAACTGGACTCATTTCTTACCTCCCTTTCCTTTTTTCTGACTGAACATTCGTAGCATTCTGTCTGTAACAGCAAATCCGCAAACTACGTTTACAGTAGCCAATACAACAGCGATACCTCCAATGATAACAACAATTGGACCCTCTGCTAAACCTACGGCAACAATTGCACCAAGTATGGTAATTCCAGAAAGAGCATTCATTCCAGACATAAGGGGGGTATGGAGTAAACTTGGAACCTTCTTGATTACTAAGTAACCCAGAATGGTTGCAACAATAAATATTAGAATTAAGTATAACGCATTCATATTCTTTATTATTTAAAAGTAGTAAGTTCTAACCCTTGGATTAGAACTTACTAGTTTATTCATATTAGCTTAAATTCATCGCTTCTTTTGCACCAGCGTGAACAATTTGTTTATTGTAAGTCACTAGTGAAGATTTGATGATTTCATCTTCTAAATCAAGAACAATCTTGTTGTCTTTCGTCATGAACTTAACTAAGTTGTAAACGTTTTGAGCAAACATCCAAGTAGAACTTGTTGGAAGCATACCAGGGATATTCTTAATACCAATAAGAGTTACACCATGTTTAACTGCAATTTCTCCAGGAGGAGTTAAGCAACAGTTACCACCTTGGTCAATAGAAATATCCACAATAACAGCACCGTTTTTCATGCTCTTAACCATATCTTCAGTAATTAGAGTAGGAGCAATTTTACCAGGAACTAGAGCACTACAGAAAATAATGTCCATGTCCTTCACGATTTCTTTCAAGTTTTGGCGTTCTTTCTCTAGCCATTCGTCAGAAAGTTTGTTTGCGTAACCGCCTTTAGCAATTGCTAAATCTGCAGGAACGCCTGTGTCAATAGCTTTTGCTCCTAAAGAAGTAGCTTGTTCTGTAGCAGCTGGACGAATATCTGCAGCATAAGTAACTGCACCTAATCTTCTAGCAGTAGCTAAAGCTTGTAGTCCACCAACACCAACACCCAAAACAAGTACATTCGCAGGTTTAATAGCACCTACTGCAGTAAACATTTGTGGCATAAATTTAGGTAAGTGGTTTGCAGCCATAAGAATTCCTTTATAACCAGCACATGTACTCATTGATGTTAAAGCATCCATGTTTTGTGCTCTAGAAATTCTTGGAATACCGTCTAAAGTGATACTGATAATACCATTTGCAGCAAGTTTTTTTACCATGTCGTGGTTAACTGGCGATGCAGGGTGTATGAATGTAATCAAATACTGTCCTTCATGCATTAAGTCCACTTCGTGCTTGTTGTACTCTTTATTAAATAATGGCTCTTTAACTTTAAGAATCAATTCAGATTTGTCATAAAGTTCTTTAGCTGTAGCGATAATTTGAGCACCAGCAGCCTTGTAGTCTTCGTCATGATAGAATGATCCATCACCTGCAGATTTTTCAACCAATACAGTAGCACCGTCAGCTACGAATTTCTTAACTGTTTCCGGACTTGAAGCTACACGTGCTTCACCTGGCATAATTTCTTTTGGGATTCCAATAATCATGATTTAGTGTTTTTAAGTATTAATAAATAGGTTAATAAATGTTTAAGTTATTGAATTTTTTTTACAATCCAAATATATATGTCATCTAAAACATTTTTATTTAATGTTTCTTGAATTTCAGCATATTCGTTTGGTAAACCACTCTTACTCATTTGAAAAAGGTGATTTAAGTTAGGGTATTTCTTTGTTGTTAATAGCCCTTTGTTTCGCATACACTTTTTAAAAAATTCAAGATTAGTAGTTGCTTCTACTTGTATATCTTTATCTCCATTAATCGCAAATAGAGGTATTTTAATTTGATTTAAGTCTGAACAGGGGTCATATTTAATGAAACTGATAATCCATGGATTGCTCATAGCTTCACTGTATTGATTTAATGTGTTTTTATCTAATTGCGCGTGTTTTAAGATTAATTGCTCTATTTTGTTCTTTGTGATCTCCTGATTGGGTGTAGTAGAAATGTAATTTAAGAGTTCTTCATCCAATTTGGAATCATAGTTACTTTCTGATGTGCTTAGACTTCTCTTCTGTTGTAGAATAATGTCTTTGCCAGAAATGGCAGGTCCTGCCATTGAAACAATGAAATCTAATTCGGGTTCTACTTTAGCCAATTGAAATGAAATACTAGCTCCTTCACTATGTCCAATAATACCAATTTTATTAGTATCTACGTATGGTAGTTTTCTTAAGTATTGAAAAGCATAGCTAGCGTCTTCCACTAAATCGTGTTGCGTAACTTTAGCAAAATTTCCTTTTGATTGGTTGATACCACGTTTATCATACCGCAATACAACAAATCCTTTTTGGGTAAAATAATCGGCAATTACAGCGAATGGTTTGTGATTGAAAATTGTTTCATCTCGATCCATAGGTCCACTACCAGCTATTAGTAATAGGGCTGGATGTTTTTTCTGTATAGCGTTTGTAGGTATTGTTAAGGTACCTGCAAGATTAATTCCATTGTGTTTATTGGTAAATGATACTTCTTTTACTTGATAATTAAAGGGAGGACGTGGTGTTTGATATGGAATAGGTTGTTGTATGAGTTCTGTTTTATGGCTTCTTGTTAAATTTAATGGGCCTTTGAATCCGTTCTGTTCAAACACACCTTGAATAGTATCTTGTATGAGTTTACCTTGGTATTTAAGATTTATTTTATCTAGGTTGACGAATATAGAATCATTTTTCACATGTACCTTAGATAGCGGTATGCCGAATGCTTTTTGATCAGGACTATCTAGTGTCCCTTTCCAAGTAGTCTTCTCATCACTAAAACTAAATCCTAAATTTAGTCGAGCCATAGGGAGCGTAAGTTTACCTTTCCAATCTCCGTGGAACGTCTGTGCCGAAGTATCCTTCGTTAAAGCTGATATTAAGATTATAATTAGTATTAGTGTGTTTCTCATAACTCTCGTTTTAATTAGGCATTACAGCCATTTCTGAGATCGGTTAAGAACTCAATACTGGCGACACCACCTAAGTAAGCTTCAATTTTTTTCATCCAAGCTTGGTAGTTATTTTTATTTAAGGTAAATCTGTAGTTCGTGTATTGTCGATTAAGAATAATGTATAAGTTAGAAATCATGTCTAACCGATGTGCTGTATCAGTGTCTTTTATTGAGTTGCCTAATGTAGCATAATTAAAAGAGTGCTTTTCACTACAGCTTTTTTCGCCCTTACTATCTCCATTATTTATCTTGTAAATATTGGTCTCTACTTTTTTGTTAATTTGAGCAGTGGTATATAAAGCCATTGTCAATAAGTAAAGAAGTATAACGAACTTGTTCATAGTTTATCTTAATTGCTTTGTGTATCCAAGGTAACAATCTTTACAGAATTTTGCGAGGCTATTTTAGATTATTATGCCATTCATGTTATTAAGCATATTTTTGAAATAATTTTAGTATTCAGAATTAAATACCTGATTACTTTATTATTAGT
>JASLDF010000021.1 GCA_030151635.1 Bacteroides sp.
ACCACTCTGAACAAGCTATTTGATGGATAGAGAAATAGGCAACCCCTTATTTTAATAGCAATCACTTCCAGTTCATAGACTCCAGAGATAAACGAATTGTGGGTATTCGATTGTTTAGTTTCAAACAATTGTGGCTAACAGAAACGATTCAATTCAAGAAGATTGTGGAAGACCTGGCCACTAAAACATCACTTTTACCTTTCCATGGTACACACCACAAAAATGATAGCTGCAAAAGAAACACATTCCAATATAAATGACAGCGAAGAGTTGAATGAAAACCCGAAAAGCTTATTGTGATATTAAATAATTCTCAATAGCACTTCAATAGCACCTCCGTTTCGAACTTCTATTGAGCGTGGAGTGATACAGATTAAACGCACTACAGCCAGATGACCGACAATCAAAACCATCAGCAGTAAAACTTTGAGAATAATGTGTGACTACAAAAATTGAGTAAAATGGATAGTGGCTGCATATCTGGCAGAGCATCTAGCAGCAATCATAACATAGTGAAAGAAGTTACAAAATCCCATCGTTGTTTTCATTTGTACAAACATTGCAGAAGGTTAAAGTTTAGTTTGTAATCTTTCATCTTCGGTGAACCAACCTCAAAACTAATCCGCAATATTTATTAATATAAATTATAAAAATAATAAAAACATTTCCTTAAATATAGAACCAAAACAACAATACATCACCTTATATGAATGATTCAGTATACAGCTAGAAAGTTATAATTATTGCCACCTTGTTTATTTACTGTTATTGTAATAGGAATCATACATTATATCTAACTATGTGAATAGATGAGCCATAAAATGGCACTAGTTTATTATAGGTTTGCAGAAGGATAATTACTGTTGAATATAGTTACATGAATAGTTTTATTAAAAAACATGAGATTTGTACTATAAAAACATCATAAATTAAGATATTGTTTTATTATTAATTTAATAATATTTACATTTATAAAATAATAAAAGATTTAGTTAAATATGAAAAGTAAGTTTTTGTGTAGCTTGTTAATACTGCTTGTTATGTGTCAAGGTGTATTCGCCCAAAACAATAGCCAATTTTCAAAAGAACGCCGCATATATTTATGGGACGTTACTCTTTCAATGAAAGGTTATAAAAACAAAACTCCAGATATTTGGGATAAAGTTGTTAAGTCTCTATGTGAAAACATAGAAAATATCATGGATGAGAATACGGAGGTAATTATTCTTCCATACCAAGAAAGAATTCTTGAAAGATGGGTTTATAAAGCAAACAAGGCTAACAAAGCGACGCTAATCCGTAAGATTAAGAGTTATGACAATAAGAATGTTACAAATACCAATATCTTGTCGCCTTTCGAGGAAGCTGTCGATACATATTTAAGCGATGATGATCATATTCGTAACGTTATATTCTTATTAACGGATGGTCAGCATAATGTAAAAAGCCCAACAGTTGAAGACTTCTACAATTATATTAGAAATTGGTGCAACATCGCCGTTGCTAAGAACACTTATGCTTTTTATATTACACTTACGGAATTTGCACGAAATCCTCAATTATCTAAGATAATTGAGAGCACTTGTAATATCAGAGAAATTCCTTATACTGATACAATTAATTTCATTGAATTTATTGCTCCGAGATTTATTAAATATAATATCAAAGATGATAAAGATAAATTAATTACACTGAAATTAAATTTGCCTACTGATATCAAAGCAATACCAAAAGATATTAAAATAAGGGTACAATCAACCAACAATAGCTATGTCTCTGTAGATGAAACGTGCATTGTAAAAAACAATGAAATTTCTTTCAAGATAAAACATATTATGGAGGATCGGGATATGAAAACTCAATTGTCTTCTGATAGAGATACTGCTATTGCATTATCTTTATCTATTGATCCCCAAACACAAAGTAAATACCCATTAGTACTTCTTACTTCAGACAAAACAAATTTAGAGCTGGTAAATAAGCACGAAAAAACACTTAAAATCAACATCAAATGAGCAAGCTACATATCTATATCGCCATTGTATGCGTTGCCTTGTCTTCATGTTCAGAGAAAGATGACCTAGGGGCATTTTGGGGAGATACTGAAATCTACGATGATTTCTTATTTAATAAATACACCCCTACTCTAATCAACAAAACGATGGAGTTAGAATTTAATGAACATGCTAAAAATGCAAATGCTAAAGTGCATTTTGGGTTATTCAAAGAGGATGGTAATGGTGGAGTTGTTAAAATTAAAACAACGGAGGCGTTACTACATATCGATGATAAAGTAATGAACAACAATGAGTTTACTATAAACCAAAATCAGACAAGTGTAAAAATTGGCATCGAGGTTCGTAAGGATACACCAAATGGACGAAATTCTTGGCTGCTAAAGACGATGAGTTTCTCCGAAATTGACCGAATTGATGACATTGAGCTAGACACAAGTCATTCCAATAACTACACGCTTAAATTCTATATAAAGAAAGCTGAGGTCATGAATGATCTATCATATGGTTTAAGCATTTTCGCTATAACTATAATTAGTATTCTAATTATTTGGCTACTAATTCTAAAACGAATGTTCTACCCTACTTTCAAGAGTGGCATGCTTACTTTTCAAATGGATATCTATAAGCCTATAAAAATAAAAGGAGCTCGAAAGGTTGTGTGTACAAATAAACCACTAAAACAATCTAGTCTAAATGCTTTTTTCACAGGCAGAATTATCTATTTCAATAATCCATTCTGGACTAAAGAGTGGCTTATCATCCCAAATAACAAAAAGAATATAAAGGTTATAGGTGGTAACTTTATGCTGGATCCTTATGCAATGTCAATTTCAAAAGGAACAGAATATACACTACAGAACATTGAGACAAATGAAAAAATAACAGTAACATATATTTAAGATATTATGACAACAGGATTAAGAAGATGCCTATACATTGGTTTAGGAGGTTCGGGTATGAATGCAGTATTGCATACCAAGAAAATGTTTATGGATAACTATGGAGAAGTACCTCCAATGATTGGATTTCTTGGTATTGATACTGATGGTGGCGTTTATAGCAAATCTCTTGATGGCAAAGAAGGGAGTAAAGTTAGTTTAAATGCATCTGAACAGGTGTCAATTGTAGCAAAGGGAGCTTCCGACATATATAGACAAAACAAGGATCAATACTTCTCATGGTTAGCCGCAGAGAATATCAACGCGATTGGAACTATGGATATTGGTGCTGGGCAAGTACGATCAAATGGACGTTTGGCATTTTCAATCAATTATGATAAAGTGCAAAAATCTGTTAGTAGTGCCATTACGCAAATTACAAATGCAACAAACTTAGATAACAATAAGTACAGATTGTTAAGCAATACGATTGAAGTTCACCTTGTCTTCTCAATATCTGGAGGTACAGGTGCAGGAACTTTTATTGACGCAGCTTACTTAATTAAGAGTGTATTGCCTTCTGATGGTAAATTAATTGGATATGGCGTTTTACCTGAAGTATTTGAAACAATGATACCTCAAGGTCCAGCTATGGCACGTGTGAAACCTAATGCGTATGCATCGTTGCTTGACTTGGATTTCCTTATGCATTTAAATGAAAATCAACGACCAATTGAGTTTAAATATTTTACCCATTCGGAAACTGTACAAAAAAGACCGTTCAATGCTATCATGCTGATCGATAATAAGAATGAAAATAACGATACTTATACACACATCGATCAACTATCAGAAATGATTAGCCTATCGCTAGTTACTTCGGCTGGAGAATTATCTGTTGCTGCAGCAAGTGTTAGTGATAACATTGACCAATACATTGCAGACAACACAATGGGTATTGGTAATAAACGAGCTTGGATTGCTGGAGTTGGGGCTTGTGAAATTCTATTTAGAGGTGATGAGTTAGCTAAAATTTATGCTCTTAAAGCATCTCAAAAAGTCATACAACTATTAACCAGTGGTTGTAATGACATGAGTACTGTTGCTAATCAATGGATTGATGAAAACAAATTGCGTGAGAATGATGGTAGAGATGATGTTATTGATTATTTATTGGATCAAAAACCGAAATACCCTCTTCAAGACATTACAGACACTTTAAATCCACATATTGAGGTGGAACAATACCAACTATCTTCAATGCCGAAGATGCAGGATATTGAAAGTAAAAGGACGAATAAGATTAAAGAAGTACAAGATACTCTTGACAAAATCATTATTAAATATCTGAATCAAGAGTGTGGTATAGATAATTTCGAGAACTTAATTATCGGTTTACAACAACAAGTTGAAATATTTGTTGGCGAGATGACCGAAGAAGTTTCGGAATTAGAGTCTAAGAGACCACTTTTAGAAGTAAATCTTAAAACGTTAAACAACGAACTGGTTGAAATCGCAAGCAAAACATTCATGATTAACAAATCAGGAAAGATTGCTCAAAAAACTGAAGAAATTACATCAACTGTATATAATTTAGTTATTAATAAAAGAGATATTATTCGTAGACAACAAGCTATTGTTCTTTACAACTCTTTAAAAGGAATATTAGCAGATAAATATCAACAGTGCCAAGTTATTCTTAAACAAATAAAACAAATTCATTCCGATTTAACGTATAAGCTTAATACAATTCAAAACCAAGTAGGTAGTGGTGTTAAAACGTTCCAAATAGATCTTGCGCCATCAATCTCTACCAAGCTAAGAGTTGACGATGCTGACATTAATATAAATGACTTTATCAAATCACTTGCGAATGAGGAAGGTGTATATAATTTTGACCGTCTTACTAAAGATGAAGTGTCAAATCGAATCTATAAATATGCACTAAATCTGCCTAAAGCTAAACAAGAAAGAGATCGTACTATTGATGAAGTTCTTAACAGTATGACGAACGAGGAGTTTGATACTTTAATGACTCGTGCAAATAGTAAATCTCTACCTCTTATCCAAAAAAATTACAAAGGACATGTACCTGAGACTGGTTTGTACGAAGGTTTTTACATTGGTATTCCTAATAAAAACAAGAGCCGATTTATTGAGAATGGCAATCTAAAAAATAAAGTTAATGATGCCGCAAATGTTGAGTTCGTACCAACTGGTATGCAGGATCGTGTCATATTCTACAGACAACTAGGAGTGATTCCGACTTTTGCTCTTGATGTTGTTCAAGGATTTAAAACCAAATACGATTCATGTAAAATTAATTGTCACTTTGATAACAATGTTTTAACTAGAATGATTCGTGAAGATTTCGGATTTGAACCTAAGCAAGAGTCTGATAAAACAATCAACTATTGGGTGTGGGGCTTTATTTTTGGACTTATTAAAGTGGAAAATGATTCCTATTATTACCAAAATAAAAAAGAAGGCCAACCGCTTACAGATTATTGGGTGAATATGGATACTAAATATCGTGATGAAGCTTTTGATATATTCAAAACCCATGTAAAAGATATTAGTGGAGATTATGAGACAATAGTCAATACAATTCAAAAAGAAAAGGGTTCATCAGAAATGGAAAAATTCAAAAATGATGTGAAATCTGGCTCAAATTATTTAGTAAAATACTCACAAGTAGGTATGACTGTGGACGAACTTCAAATGCGTGAGAATGCTAAAATCATGAAATTAATGAATGAAGAAGTAGTCTTTATTAAAGAGGAATTATAACAACTTATAAATGAAACATGGAGTCCATTTAATGTTTGGAAGTGACTTTAGCGAGTCACTTCTAACATTTAAAAAATATATTAACAAATTTGGATCTACTGAAACTGCATCATTTGTGCATGCATTATTGTGGAATGAAAGTAAAGACAATAAAGATATTATTATCTCTGAAGCTTTACAAGATCCCAACATCAACAATCTGAAATTTAATTCTGGTATAGAAGACGATTTTAATACCATATTAAAAGAAATCAGTATTATTCCTTCAGCGAACAAGAAGCAGTACACACTTTCATTCTTCCAAAAGCTATTTGATAGTCGAATCAATTTAGATACAAAAGAAACATCTTCAAAACTAAGTTTATTCATCTATTTACCCCTGTACGACATCAAGTTATGGAATGAAGTGAAGTTCATTTGTGAAGTTATTAAGGAGCTACCGGTATCATACGATATTGATATTATTGGATTAGCACCAGATTTAGCTGGATTGTTTACTAATGCACAAAGTATTGAAGAGCTACCCCAAAAAGCTGTTGAGTATGATAATAATGCTGCTAAGCATATTGGAGAAATAGTTCAATACAGAAAAGACAAGCTTGAAACTATTAAAAATGTCTTTTTACTCCAAAACTATTCTAGTCTAGGTTTATCATTAAACTTAAATCTAGAGTCATTTACTAAAATCATTGGGGAAATGGCTTGTATGTTGGCACAGTATTATAATGACACAATTGTATCTTCGGCAGAATTGAAAACAATAGGGATATCTATGGTCAATTTTGATAAATATTACTTTATCCAATACTTATTGAGTAGAACATACCTGCTCTTAATGGATAATGCTAATATACAAGAGAATGAGATCAATGTCAATGAGGTTGTTCAAATCTCCGAACGCTTACTGGCTAACAAATCGGATTTAATAAATCAATATTGGAACAATAGTGTCAAGAAGAAACTAGCTACTGGAGTATCCATAGAAAGTATTGTTCCTGAGACGGATAAGGAAATTAAAAATTTACTTAAGGACGTTACAAAAGAACTTAATTCATTCTTAAATGTTCCTGAAGAAACATATTCAATACCTAGAAAAAAAGCTATATTGGCGAGTTTATTGGGCTTTGATGATGAGTTAATTGAAGGAAACCAATTCATAGATAATCAAACCATCGTTGACGATTTACAAGCGGAGGGATGTATCCTTTTTATTGATGCGAATAACAAGCTTTTAGAAGCTGAACAATTTGACAAAGCTGTGCTATCTCCTACTGGTGAACCTGTGGAATTCTGTCTACCCGAAATCAAGCAATTAAGAAATTCCATTAAGACTTCTACAACTTATATCAGGAGAACTGAAAAAGAGTTGAAAAAGATTTCCCAACAGATGGATGATTCCAAAACAGCTGATAAAAGATTGATTTCCGATGGTTCTTTTATATACGAAGGTAAACGCTTTAAATTATTACCAGAGACGTTTATAGAACACTCTTTAGATGAAACCTATGAACCTAAGAAAGTTGCAAATAGTAATATTGACTTAAGACCTCGATTTACTAGAATTCTAAATCAAGGTAATCAGGGATCTTGTAGTGCTTTTGCTCTTATCGGTATTTATGAGTATATTTTAAAATCAGGAGGAAACTTCAATGAAGCATTAAGTAAATCATTCTTGTATTATAACTCGAGGAAGCGAAGTGATAGTCAAGAAGTAGACACAGGATCTACCATTTATGATGCTATTTCATCGCTTTCTGAAACTGGAACTTGTAAAGAAAGCTTATTTCCTTACAATGAATCTACATTTAATCTAGAACCATCTTCTGATGCTTATGAAGATGCTAAAGGCAACTTGGTAAGAAAAGCTTTAAACGTTAACGGTAATATTGAAGATATTAAATCGGCTATCGCGGAAGGTTACCCTGTTGTTTTCGGTTTAAAAATTTTCAATTCTTTTGGAGACAATAATAAAGGGTTTATTTATCACCCTACAGAACAGGATATCCAAGAGAGTGAAAATGGAAGCTACCATGCAATGGTGATTTGTGGATTTAGTGAAAATGAAAAGGTTTTTGTGGTAAGAAACTCCTGGGGGGAAGCCTTCGGTGATAAAGGATATTGTTATATCCCTTACTCATACGTTACCGATAAAAGATTTTTTAATGCAGCTTTTATTATAACAGAAATCAATCACGATCAAAAGATTAATAACGACAGTTTTGGTAAAGTAAACTTCGATACAACCGATGCGAATATTCAATATGCAATTACTAAAGTACAATTAGAAGAAGAAAAAGTGTATCTAGGCAGGATGCAACGTAGAGACCAGAAACTTCGTAAACTTCACCTAGAGATGATTGCTAAACTTCGTCATCCAAGATATCGTAAGATATTGATTGAAGGATCTAAAGAGAGTCTAGTTAAAGAATCTAGTAGCATTTATAAGAAACAAGAAGGTGAAATTGAAAAAGTAGATAAAAAGATTAGCTTTCTGAATAAATCTATTCTTAAATGGAGTACTTTACTGTTGGGTTCTTTTTTCTTGTTTCTGTCATTATTTATTCTTTACCATACATCTGATTCGTCATATAAATCTGATAATTACCAATTAGCGAATATTGCAATTTTCATGTCAGTAGTTTCTTTAGTTGCTTTTATAATCTACATTACGAATAGAATTCTTAGAAAAAAGCTTCTTGTAAAAGAGAAAAAGGAAATTAGAACTTTTTTTACCAGTCAATTATATTACAATAATAAAAAAAGAGACGAAATTGAGGTTTATAACCACATTGCAGGTGAAATTTTAGAGAGGCTTTTTGATTTAGAAGATGAATTGAAGAGCAAATATCATGTTTTAGAATCCTATTTAGGCAATTTAAAAGTATGGCAACAGGAAGAAATTAAAAAGTCTCAGGCTATGTCCTCAACGACAAGAGCTCCGTTTGCTTCACTTAATGATAATGAGATAATGGATAGATACTTCAGTTTAAAGAAGAAGGACATTATCAAAGATCTTTCATTATCTGCGTTTATAGGTGATTATAAATTAAGTGAATCTGATATTGTTGCTTTTAAAAACAACTTAAAACGAAGAGTTATAGAAACGCTTACAAATCAGATACATGACTTTACAATACTCGATTATGCGCTGGGTAAAAAAGATTATCCTTATTTATCTAGTAATTCTGAAGACTTAATAAATTTATTACCGCATATCGATCGTATGGCTAATGTCTTTCTCCTTCTAAACAATGAAACTAAAGCTTCAACTGCACATAAAGTTATAGCGGTTTCGACAGATAGGGATAGTAACAAATCTGAATGGGGAGAGAAATTCCCTAAAGCTTTTTCTCAAAAGCCAGTGTCTTTATACATTAACAACCCCTATAAACTAGTGATTATGAATATCCTAGACCTATACCTAACAGATGTTAGAATTGCTAAAACTACACTGAAAAAGTAAGTAGTAATGCATTACATTAAAGGGATTACTTAATTTTAGTAATCCCTTTATTTTTTATACGCATCAGTTGATTGCTTATTACGTATGATCAATTTTATTGCCTACAAATAAAATTTAAATCTATGAAAACAGGATTAAGAAGATGCCTATACATCGGTTTAGGAGGTACGGGAATCAATGCAATATTGCATACTAAGAAGATGTTTATGGACAACTATGGAGAAGTACCTCCAATGATAGGATTTCTTGGTATTGATACAGATGGTGGCATTTATAGCAAAACTCTTGATGGCAAAGAAGGGAGTAAAGTTAGTTTAAATGCGTCTGAACAAGTATCAATTTTCACGAAAAGTACTTCTGACATATATAGAGAAAATAAGGACGAATTCTTTACATGGGTATCACCTGATAATATTAATTGTCTTTCTACCGAGTATTCATCTCCCCAGCAACGCCGTGTATTTGGACGTATCTTATTTTTATCAATTATGATAAGGTTAGAAAATCTATTGAATACTCTATAAAAAAATTAACATACTGTCAAATATACGATGATGCGAGATATAATCTCATCAATAGTAATATTGAAGTTCACCTTGTATTCTCAATATCTGGCGGTACAGGTGCAGGAGCTTTTATTGACGCAGCTTACTTAATTAAGAGTGTATTGCCTTCTGATGGTAAATTAATTGGATATGGCGTTTTACCTGGAGTATTTGAAACAATGATACCTCAAGGTCCAGCTATGGCACGTGTGAAACCTAATGCGTATGCATCGTTGCTTGACTTGGATTTCCTTATGCATTTAAATGAAAATCAACGACCAATTGAGTTTAAATATTTTGCCCATTCGGAAACTGTACAAAAAAGACCGTTCAATGCTATCATGGTGTAATCAAAGTTTAGCTTATAGGAAGTAACTTTATTATAAGCTATAATAAAATAGGATTCAATCAAGACACCTTGTACTTAATAAATGGTTTCAACTAATTATAAAAAAACATTTATACACATTTTTGTATATTACATTCAATATTTCTTTAAAATAGACTAAGTTTGTAAATAATATACAAAGTTGATATTACTCATATAATTCTAATAATTTGTTAGTATTATAAAGTTATTTAAAATACATTAAACATGAAAAGGAGATGATAGTATTTATACTAGCGGTTTTTATAATTGGCGTTATAGTTGTTTGTATTGTATTATCGAATGAACGAAAAAACAATCTCGAGAGGTTAAATAATCGTATGAAGGAGCTCAACATCAAGAATATATCATCACAAATAACGGCTCCAAATTGCACATATATTTTAATTTCAAATGACCAAGACAAGCGATTTTATATAATCTTATTAGACTATAGTATGAGTTTTCGGTACGATGAAATTATTGGGTTCGAAACATTCTCAGATAATCAATCTATTAACTTTAAATCTACATCTAGCACTTTAGGACGTGCTGCCGTGGGTGGTATCTTATTAGGTGGTGTTGGAGCTATTGTAGGTGGGATGAGCGGTAAATCCAAAAATATTAATTCAGCTTCAAGTGTTAATATTAAAATTCACACAAACAACGCAAATAAACCTTTTATCAATCTATCTACATTCAATGCACGAGAAGTATGCAATGAGGGACGAGTTCTTTCTAATAAGTTTAATTGGAATTTCTATATAAATGGGCTGGAAGTTGCTGAAAAAATTGAAAGTCTAATAGCTAATGTAATGGCACAGAACGACCTTAATTCTCCTGACACTTCAGTATCTTCTTTTTCGAATGCTGACGAGCTTATTAAAATGGCACATCTTCTAGAGAAAGGGCTCATTTCGCAAGAAGAATTTGATAAAGCTAAGTATAAGATTCTGAATAATTAACCCTACAGAATACTATTAACTAACAAGCTCTAACAGCTTATAATATATATACATGAAACACTCATTAATTTACGGACTATTTTCTTATTTAATTTTGGTCTGTTTGCCTGTATATTCTCAAATAAAAATTAAAGAAAAACCGGAAATTATTAACTCTAACTTTGTTGAACCTGAAATAGAGAAAACTATTTATAAATACGACTCTTTGCAAATCGACTTTAGAAATTTAGCTACTAACAAAAATGATAAGAATGCCTTTGAACAATTTGTTGGACAAAAAATTGTTTTTAAACCTAGGCATAGTCAATCTAATGAGTTGAGTCAATACTATGGCTGTTTTTTCTTGCAAATTCCTGATACAGTATGGGTGAAAAAGCCTAGCAGTATGAAGAAGGTTAAGCCTAAACATTACAAATTATTATGGCGCTATAAATCTGAAAAAATAACTGATAAATCAATATATAAAAGTTTAGAATATATCCCAGGTAAAAAAGGTTTTAGTTATTCATATTTGACCCGTATTAAGATCAAACCTACTATATATTTTCATCAAAAAGAATTTATCTCTTCTGGCTATTATACCCATTTTTCTAATATTGAAGGTAAAGAGTTTACTATTAAATCTATTAATAAAGAAACGGGTACATATATCGAAAAATATGAGTACGATGAAACCTCTGCTAGATATGGTGAGATAGTATATGACAATGTTGTACTAGAAACCTCTGATGGTAAAATTATCCATTGGAAAGTAAAAGACCTTTCTAAAGAGACTTCAATAGTTATACTAGGATATTTAGAAAAAATTAAGCAAATCTACTTCAATGAAACTTATCATGTATTGAAAAAGGGAGAATTAAAGAATAAATATAATTGGTCACTTTTAAACTATGAAACAAACCAACAAGAAGTTACTGAAGGTAAAATTCTTCCTAAAGAAATTTTATTTTATGGCATTAAGAATAGTTTTTTGAGTCCTTATATTACTTTCGTAAAAAATGACAATACTGTTTTAGGGCTCAAAATCCCTGAATATTTAAATGTTAATGATAAAAGCGATACTATTCACAATAAATTTGAAGCTAATCTTACATTAAATCAATTAAGGTTAGAAAATGAATATAGAATTTTACAGATAAAGGAAGCTTTAGAAATTAAAATCTTAGAAGCCCAGAAAAAGGAAAAAGAAGAAAAACAAAAGAAACAAGCTGAGAAAGAGGCAAAAGATCTAAAACTTGCAGAACAAAAAGCAAAAGAAGATGCAAGATTATGGAATCAGGCTTTGATTAATGAATATGGGAAAAAAAATGCAAAACTTATGCAAGAAGGCAGAGTCAGAATTGGATGGACAAAAGAAATGTGTTCTATATCTTGGGGAGCCCCAATAGATGTTAATAGATATACAACAGCTTTGGGAGTCACCGAACAATGGATTTATGGTTTGTATGATTATCTATATTTTGAAAATGGCAAACTAACCTTTATTCAAAATTAATGGCTTGTTGAATCATTTAAAACTTTTAATAAAGTTCATTTAACTAACTTCAGCACAGTAAGGGATTCAATCTTACTGTGCTGAGTTCGTGTTTGTTAATCCCATCAGAACTCCACTTTCTTATTTATTATTTTTCACTCTCGCAATAGCCTTTAAACTTTAGTATGAATCATTCTGATAAATAATCTTCAATAGCACCTCCGTTTCGAACTTCTATTGAGCGTGGATTGATACAGATTAAACGCACTACAGCCAGATGACCGACAATCAAAACCATCAGCAGTAAAGCTTTGAGAATAATGTGTGACTACAAAAATTGAGTAAAATGGATAGTGGCTGCATATCTGGCAGAGCATCTAAAGAACTGCATTTCTCAAATAGACCCTTTTAAAGGTAAAAAGGTTTGAGAAACTTTTCACCAACTTCCTTTTATCTTTATCTTTGCGACAGATATTACGATAAAAAAAGGAGAGAACACATTATGATTTTAAACGAAAGAGACAACCGTACCGAACGTGCAATTGCAGTTGCACAACAAATGCTAACCGCTGCTAGAACCGCCCCTAAAGCTAGAGGATGGGACTTGGTTGAAGCTTGTTTGGTATCGGGCGACGACTTGATTAAGCTATCTGAAGCGATGTTGAATTTGGAGTACCGAGGTGGAAACTACCACTTTGAACGCGATTCGGCAAACATACAGAGTGCACAATGCGTTGTGTTGATAGGCGTTCGTCGTAAAACTTTGGCGTTGAATTGCGGACATTGTGGTTCGATGACGTGTGCGGGTAAAGCCGAGAATGTGCCTTGCGTATTCAATTCGATCGATTTGGGTATTGCCATAGGTTCTGCCTGTGCCACCGCAGCCGATTTGCGTGTGGATACGCGTGTGATGTTTACTGCTGGACTGGCCGCTCAAAAGCTAAATTTATTGCCCGATAGTGAACAAATCATGGCAATTCCAGTTAGTATTGCATCGAAGAGCCCGTTCTTTGATCGTGCTCCTAAAAAATAATATAATCCCCCTATTCTATTTTCCATTTCAACTGATATTGGTATGAGTAAGAACGAAAATACAAACAAAATATTACCTGCTGAGTGGGCTCCGCAAAGTGGGGTTCAACTGACTTGGCCACATAAAGACACCGATTGGGCGTATATGTTGGACGAGGTTGAAGCGTGTTATCTTAACGTGGCTCGTGAAATTGCGAAACGTGAGATTCTACTGATTGTTACCCCCGAGGAAGATCGGGTTAGAAAGCTGTTGAAGCATAACGACATTAACCTAGAAAACGTGCGTTTCTTTGTGTGCGACACGAACGATACTTGGGCTCGTGATCACGGTGCAATTACGGTGATTGAGCGTGAAAAGCCTGTTATATTCGACTTTAAATTTAACGGTTGGGGGATGAAATTTGTTTCAAACCACGACAACCAAATTAACCGTAAACTAGCTGAAGCTGGTATTCTTCAAGGTGAGCGTGTTAATAAATTGGGTTTTGTTTTGGAAGGTGGAAGCATTGAAAGTGATGGTGAAGGAACCATGCTGACTACAACAGAATGCCTACTTTCGGAAAATAGAAACGAGGAATTGAGCAAGAATGAATTTGAATTTTACTTCAAATGGAACTTGAACATTGACCGTATTTTATGGCTAGATCATGGTTATTTAGAAGGCGATGATACCGACAGCCACATTGATACATTGGCTCGTCTTTGCACACCCAATACCATTGCATACGTGCAATGTCGTGATTTTTCGGATCCGCATTACGAGGCGTTGAAAAAGATGGAAGATCAGCTTAAAACATTCCGTACAAAAGAGGGATTTGCCTATAATTTATGTCCGTTGCCAATGGCGAAAAAGATTGAGTTTGAGGGTGAAAGATTACCTGCTACTTATGCCAACTTCTTGATTATAAATGGTGCTGTTTTAGTGCCAACTTACAATCAGCCAACGAACGACAAAGCGGCTATTGCAACGCTGCAAAGCATATTCCCTGATCGTGAGGTGGTTGGTATTGATTGCAACGCATTGATTAAACAACACGGTTCATTGCACTGCATCACCATGCAATTTCCAGAAGGAGTGTTGCGATAATTTAGTATGAACGCTTGATTTAGAATATATAGAAATGAGCAAAGATAGACACATAAAAGTGGGCATGGTGCAACAAGCAAACACGGCCGACTTCAAAGAGAATTTAATGAAATTGGCAAATAACATTGCCGATTGTGCCGAAAAAGGTGCGCAGCTGGTGGTATTGCAAGAGTTGCACAACTCGCTTTACTTTTGCCAGACGGAAGATGTAAATACATTCGATTTGGCCGAACCAATTCCTGGTCCGTCAACTCAGTTTTACAGCGAAATTGCAAAGAAATATGGCATTGTTTTGGTTACCTCTTTATTTGAAAAGAGAGCACCGGGATTATATCACAATACAGGCGTTGTGTTCGATACGGATGGTTCTATGGCGGGTAAATACCGTAAAATGCACATTCCTGACGATCCTGCTTACTACGAGAAATTCTACTTTACTCCTGGCGACATCGGCTTCAAACCGATTGAAACTTCTTTGGGTAAATTGGGTATGCTGATTTGTTGGGATCAATGGTATCCGGAAGCTGCACGTTTAATGGCGTTGGCTGGTGCGGATATCTTAATCTACCCGACTGCAATTGGTTGGGAGAGCTCGGATACGCCCGAAGAAAAACAACGCCAGCTGGATGCTTGGATTATTTCGCAACGTGGACATGCCGTGGCAAACGGACTGCCTGTTGTGGCGGTGAATCGTGTGGGTCTTGAGCCCGATCCATCTGGACAAACCAACGGAGCTACCTTCTGGGGAAACAGCTTTGCCGTGGGTCCTCAAGGGGAGTTCTTAGCTAGAGCAAACAACGAAACTGATGAGAATATCGTGGTTGACATCGACCTAACTCGTTCGGAAAATGTGCGCCGCTGGTGGCCTTTCCTTCGTGACAGACGTATTGATATGTATGGCGACATCACCAAACGTTTCATTGATTAATAAAACTATCTTTTAAAGTTTAGATATAGAAAAGGTACACTTCGGTGTGCCTTTTTTGTTTCAATGTCATTTTTCTTTGGATAAAGAGTTTAGAATGTGATGGTATTGTACTATTTTTAGTTGCATTTTCAAGATTTATAATAACAAATAAACTACCTCATGACAGACTTAGAAAAGCTATTAGACCCTGCTTACGATTGGAAAGAGCAAACAATAGATGAAGATAAATATGATGAACTCTTCGTTGAGGTGATGCTCGATTACCTGAAGAAACACGGACCAGACGTTCGTCAGCGGTTGGTGCAATGTTGGAATTTCGACAACGCTACCGAAGTTATTCAGTGGATTGTAGACCAACCCGATACGGACAAGGGCACTGCCCTATTTCTTTATTGGTACATGCAGCCGGGCTTTAGTAAACAGTATGCAGATAGAGCCGAGTGTGAGCTCAAAGCAAGTTGGCACTTGTCGAGCTATGACCTACTGCATTGCCTTGAAGAACGCTACCTAGCGAATTACTACATCCATCAGCATTATGAATTTAATCCTAAAAAAGATGGTTATCAAAATGGCCACGATTGGACTTCCGAATTGGAACCCCAAAAGATGAAGCATTCCATTCCCGATGCACTCTTGATGCCTCTTGAAGGTGAAATTCTAGATACCCCAGAATGGGACGAGGGGGTTCCCGAAGAGCTATACCCCGTGATGGATAGATTGTATGAATTGATGGAGGATTGATAGAGATTATGTTGAAGTAAATTGTCTTAATCTCTGTAAAGACAATTACTTCGACTTTATTAGCAATAAATCAACGAGATACCAGCTATAGATTCTCTTATAAATGCAGTATAAATACCTATATTGAGTAAGAAATACCTAAAAACTGTCTTATGAATCTATCTACCAAAACAAAGTTACTACTATTAAACCTCCTTATGTTCCTTATGGCATTAGCCATTATCGCGGATAGTATTATTAATATAGATAATCGAAGTATGTTATCAAGATGTTTAGTAGCCATTCCACGGGTTGTTTTCATCGTGATAATTATCTACACCAAACGCAAAATTAAACAGAGCAATCAATAGAAAAAAATTGCATATACGTATAGATAT
>JASLDF010000083.1 GCA_030151635.1 Bacteroides sp.
GAGTAACTTTTGGAGAGGAGAGTGTATTAAATGAGTAACATCGATAACCAATTGAATAGTTACCGATGTTACCTAGTTATTAGAACGAAGTTCTATTAAGAAAACAATATATGATTAGTAGGTTTAGTTTCTTACACAACGGATGCGATAAAAACCGTAAGTATTATAGGATTGTTCGAATAGAGAAGTCTTTGGTAGTGTGCCTGACGTTAAGGCGCTACAAGTACCTAAAGAAGAACCACTGTCACTTGTTAGATAGCCTAAACAATTAACAACCTCTAGTTTTGGGGTATTTTTGAAACCAGCTGTGCACCCTGAGTAGAACTTTTTAACTATATCCATTTCCTTGTTCTTATTCCAAAAAGCCTCATCTTTAATGTCGTCTATTGTTACTTTCTTTCCTGCCTGTCCTAGATATCTAGCGGTTATTATAAATGTCATTTTCCCGTCATCACCATATCTTATAGCTGTTAAATAATTGTTTGTAACATCAGAAATAAAAGTGAGCAAATATCTCCTGTCATTATTTACTACTTCTTTAGTTTTGTAATTACCTTTAATTCCTTTAACAACTATATCTTTACCATTTTTAGTTTCTAATGTGGTTGAAGGTGTAATAGCTGCCATTTCACGACGAGTGGGTAGGTGATACCCTTTTGGGCAAGGATCCCCCGTTTTATTCCCCATATAATCCACATTAGCACCAATATAAGATTCTGGGGCACTATCCATTTGTAGCTTCATAACAGAAGACCATGTTTGATCTTTTAGAGCTATTGCATTATTTATTTGTCCATCATATGTCCACCACATAGAATCTGAGTACGAATAGATTGATTTTCCATAAGATATAGTGTTTATATCAAGAGGTTTGTTTCTACCAAAATTCCAGTGTTTGCTAAAAGGATATTCTTCATCCTTTTTACTCATAAATTGGTTGACATCTTTTAAATCTTCTTCTGCAAAGTAATACAGTGCTACATTAGGTAGGACCACACGTTTATCAGTAGTTTTTACATTCGATATTTTTGCCGATATGGTATAGTGATGATTGCGTTTAGTATCAAAACTTTTGGTGTTATCCATCCCTAAATAAACACGATAAAGTGCAGGAAATGATTCAATCTCCCCATTTGGGTTGGGGCGAGAGTAGTAACCATATATTTGGATGTTTGAAGAGAACTCGGGTGCAGATATACCTCCCTTTTGATGTGGAAATTTAATGTTGTCGATTGTGCCACGTAGGTTCTCGGCAATATACCATGTAATTTCTTTATCAGGACTTAAATTGACCATGTCATAATCTACATAATTTTCTTTGACTGCCACTTCCTCTTTCACTTCGGTGGTTTGGATGTAGTGAATACCTTTACTACATTCTTGCAATTGCACTGCTTTGGGTTCAAAAGAATGCTTTTCCGGCAAATTTAAGGAGTATTTAAAGGTTATTTTTGCTACCATACGTTCCAGCTTAATCTCTTTAATAGAAGCTGTGGGTTTACCCGTATATACCGCCGCCATTGGGAGGTTAGTACCGTTATTAGTTAACTCTTCTTGTAAAGCATAGTCTCTAGTTTTATTTATTTTCAACTTACCGAGTGTGTTTATTTTACTAGAATCTGTAAAAATAGAAGAATTATTGGTATTTGCTATAAAACATATAGTTTGTTCAGTATTAGCATCTTCTTCTTTGCCAGCGTCTAGTTTAGGCTTAATAATATAATCATCACCAATTTCAGTAATAAATTCCTTTGAAACTAATTGAGCATCATCGCCAGTTCCGTTGTATTGAAGCACCCAAACATTGTCAATGGTATCCTCGGCATCTTCTCCAATAGAGCCAACAGCTCTTGTTTTAGCCTTATTGCTTGTAGGTTTAGCATGATAATCTACATACATAGACGAGTCTTTCGATTCATCTTTTACCTCTGTCTTACTTGTACGAGTTCCTTTATCTAAGTCAAAGTGTTTTATTGGATCTACCACCAACTTAAATTCCGGTCCGTCTGTCTCGCTTTCTGAGGATCCGTTTTTCTCAATTTTTATCTCAATCTCGCTGCTGCAAGAAACTAGCATGCCCACCGAGGCAAGTAGTAGCAGGAACGATTTTATTGTTTTATTCACTGTTTTCATAATTCTTACGCTGTTCATTGATTGATGTAAATCCAATCAGTTGTCACATGTTACTTATTTTGTCTCTTTCGTTTCTTTCTGTTCGTTGTCCTTTTCATCTTCGTCTACATCATTGCCCATGCCATCGTGCACAAGTTTAGTAATGTGTTTCCAAGGTTCAACAATATCAAATTTTCCTGCTCCGTAGAACCCATCCCATTTGTACACTTTCCAAGGAATAGCAAACGAATCCCCTTCACCTAAATCATCTTCCCATTCTTTAGGAATCCATGGTCTAGCTTGCGAAGCCGCCACTCCCAATTCAAGAGAAGACTGTGCCAGTACCCAATCATTAACGGAATATGCTCCAAAAGTAGCAACACCTAAGCTAGGCACTTCCCATTCAACCGGTACCCAACCCGCTACTTCTAATTTAGTTCCACACCCATCTTGGCTAGCAGCAAGATCGGGATCTTCACAACCGGGTCCACTAATCTTATTAATGCAAAATCCGTAGAAGTGGTTACGCAGATACTCATCAACAAGAATAGGTTGTTCCTTTTCAGTTTTTTCATTCGGCTTTTTAGGAAGATCTTTATTGGAATCGATTCGGTAAAAAGTCTCATTGGTTGCTCCTTTGTAAAAACCACCAACAATGATACAAGTTGGTTTGTATACCCAGCTTGGATTTGTCTTTAAATAACCCTTCGATTCGCTCAAATAAAAAGAGCAGGGTAGGCTTGGATTTTCTATTTCTAAAGGCACTTCTACTACAGACTCATCTGGTTCTTCGTGAAGAATAGGTAGCGTTGGTTCCTGTACCCTGAAATCTTTCTCGTGAATTGCCTCTGCATTCGGAACAAGAACAATATCTTTAGAACGATACACTCTGATTGAGTTAATCTTAAATACATCTTCTGTAATTTCTTTAGATTGTCTTATCTCCACCTTTGAAAAAGCACGCAGAAGTTGTACAGAATGATTGTGAGTTTCGTCTTTGCCCGTTGCCTTAATACCATTTGGTAATAAAATGCTACCCCACATTGGAATTAAATCGTATGTCAATTTAGCTTCATAATGAGGAAGAGCATGTATAAAATCCTTCTCATGCGTTCCGTATACATGGCCTAAATCTTTTTTAGCAAGGCTTGTATTTGCCAAAAAATGAATGGCTATTTTATTTGCACACGCATTCAGATCGAATAAAAGTTTCGTGTTTAGAGTTACTTTATATTCGTAAATATCTGTGAGTACATCTTCCGTAAACACAAAAATCAAGATGTTATCAATTGTGTTCTCTGTGAAATTTGAGTTTGCACCTCGGGTAACCATTTTGAAGTTGAAGTTGATGTTTTCATCCCCTTGTACCTGAGGAGAATTCAAGGTTTCCGAACTACAAGAGAATAACCCACCCATTGAAATTACGCAAGTAATTAAAAAAATAAGGTGTTTGTAAAACTTATTTCTTACCATTCTTCCCATAATTCAATACTATTCCAATTATTAACTCGAACACGAACCGATAGGCTAGCCTCTTCAGGAACGATATCATCACCATCTGTGTCGCCAAGATTTTTGCGCATATCAATTAATATGTTCATTCTTTCGCCAGATTGAGGCGCGATAGGGTGTCCTATGTGGTCCTTGTTAAATTGTTTAATTAATTTATCTTGATAGAATAATTTGATTTCAAACGCTTCATCGGGCTCTAGAGGAGCTACTTTTAAAGCATCTGTCATCACTAAGAGGTTATTATAACCAGCCCATTCCATATCCGATTTGTATTTATTGATGCCAATAGTTGGTTCGCAGGCTTTGCCTTTAAAAGTAAAAGCCCTGTAAAAGCCACCAGCTATTTCAACACGGTAATCTTCAGGGAGGTTATTTTCATCTATGCCCTTAACACTGATGTGCAAAGAGGCCATTTTCCGTCTAATGATTAATTCATCGCTGTATATCCCAGAATCGGCATCGCTAAGAGGTATTCTATTGTTGCCGTGAAATATATCCGATTCAATTAATTGGTATTCTCCCTCCTCGGGGAGGAAGAATACCTTATTAATTTCTAATAAAGAGTTTGGATTAAATTGAATCATTTTTCCAATCGAGGAGTTTGTCCAAGCTACAATCCTATAGCTTTTATTAGGGCAAATTTGCAGTATAACAGGTTTGTGTGTACACAAGACCTCATGGCTCAAATAATGCTTCTCAACGAAGTTCTCATTATTATCAAACAGGTATAAATAGCCATCAGTAAGGTCTTTAGACATGGAAATATCATTTCCACTATTGTCTTCGGCACGGACATATAGGCTGTAATCAACCAAACATACATCCAAATTGCTGTTTAAACAACCTGCCATACACAAGCAAAATACGATTCCTAGAATGCTAAAATAAAATCCAAAACCTCTTTTTATAGAGTGTTTTACCATTCTACATTTTGTGTTGGAACAACTACCCAATCTTGAGGGATAACTGTTACTTCAAGTGTAGCAGGGCTTTGAGGATCTTCTGGACCAGTACCGAAAGGTCTTTTAATCAAAACATTTAATGTGTATTGGTGGTTTGCTTCAATGTATTTTCCAGTAAGTTCTTCGTGACCTTTAATTTCTTTGTCATTAATACGGAAAGCAAATTGTTGATCTTCTCCTTCGTATTTTGCAGAGATGGTCATTAATGTACAATTATCGTCTGTGTTATCATTAGGAGCAACGTAGAAATAAGTTTTGTTTGCACCCTTAGCGATATCACCCGATAGACGAGGTTCTTTAATTGTTGAAATTTTACCATCAATACCACCCATTAGGCTGTAGTGATTACCAGTAGATTTCAATAAATAGTCAGTAAAACCTAATAAAGATTTAGATCTAACTTTCATCATTGAAACGCTAGTTAATTCGAATTTGCTTTCGTCAAAACCTTCGATAAGTTTCACGTCAACAGTTCCAAGAATAACTTTGGCAACAACACGGCTCACTTTAATTTCAACTTTGTTGTCGTCTCCAGCTTTTAACGTAACATCTTCGAAACCGGTCATAGCAAAACCTTTTTTCTCGTTCATTTCGCCTTTGTCGTTCCACTCTTCTTCAAGGTCAAGTGTAACATTTTTGAAATCGGCAAATTTGGTTACTTTTTTAAGTTTCGTAAGAGTTTCGTCCGATGGATTAACAATTACATTCACTTGTTTTGCTCCAGTAATTAAACCAGTAACTTTTCCAGAGGTACCTTTGATTTCTTGTTTTGCTTCCAAAGTGCCTTTGTTAAAGATTAATACGATCATCTTATTGATTGCATTTTCGTCTTTTTGAGTCACTTCTTTAGAAGCTCTAGTTAAACCATTTCCCGAAAGAGAAATCGATAAAGATGCTTTACTGATGTTGTCATTAACTTCAGATGTTTCATTACTACAAGCAGTAAAAAGCATTGACATTCCTAAAAAAGGAATGAAAAGTTTTGAAAAATTAATTTTCATACTTACTTTGTTTTTAATTATTAAATGATTTGATAATTGAATAGGCTAAAAAGGAATCCTCATGTGGCCAAACTCTTGGATTTCCTTTTTAGCTTTATTTTTAATTCTGAATTGAATTGTCTCTATATTTGTTTTAGCCTCTTCCGATCCCTCTTCAATGGCTTTATTAAACCAAAATACGGCTTGCTCCCAATCGTCTTGAAGTGTAAATAACACGCCTAAGTTATTGTATTTTTCTGCTGATGCTGGTGCTTGTGTTAAAAGTGCCAAGGCTCTGTTATATTCTCCTCTAGACATGGCATATGCTGCTGCATTGTTGTTTGCAATTAGGTCGGTAGGATAAGTATCTGCTGCTTTATCGATTGTTTCGTAGTATTTATCGCTGTTTTTACCATATGATTTTGCTACCTCATACATTTCAAATACACTGAGCTTTTGAGGATTATCATCTATGAGGTCTAAACTTTCGTCTATTTCGAAAGGTCGGACAGTGTAGTCAATGCGGTAGTATACTCTTCGAAGCAAAGGAAAAAACTCTTTGTACATTTGTTGGTAGGGTGCACCGCTGTGTAACTTCATGAGTTCTTTTTCTCTTCCGTCAAATATTCCAAAGCGATAAATAACATCAAGCGCTCCATATTTCCAATAGTAGTCACTCTTTTCGATTAACTGAGTAAGCTTGGTCCAATCTTCACCTTTCCATTCAACATCAAAAAGAACAGGGTTTAATTCCGGATATCTAGCTCTAAGCCAGTCTGTAAATGCTTTAGATCTCTTTTGCGATAGGTCCAAGTTATGACGGTAAGTTCCTTCAATTGAGCAATATCCAATAATTTTAATGCCTCGAATCTCGATGTCTTGATCACGCACTACTCGATTAAAGAAACCATTAACCTGGTTCAATTTAGGACCATTGTTTTTGTAGTCGTATAAAATAACCGATTTTCCCTGCTCAAAATTAATATAAGCTTCCCCTTGTTCAAATCGCTCTTTATCCTCTTCGATGGGGCTAAACTCAGTTAAGTTTAAGTCCAGTGAATCTGCGGATTGAATAGTGAATCGTTTGGCTTTTCTTTCTTTTTTAGCGATTTTTTCTTTCGATAAAGAAGTAACTTTCTCTGCCAACTCAAGTCTTTGTTCTTTAATGTTTCCGCAAGAACAGTCGGCTTTATATATCAACAGATTGGCTCTGTTCATCCATTTTTTTGCAGGTATTGAAACATTATACTCAATACTACTGTCTTTCTTTTTCAGTTCACGAATAACCTGTGCATTAGCATAGTTATGGTGATTCGGGTATCGTTTATAAGATTGATGTGCAGACTTGCTATTTAATATAATCTTAGGTAGTTTAAGCGTATCATTATCTGTAGCTAATACGGGAAATAGGTAAATTGAGTTTCCTTTTTTTAGTGCACACTCCGTAAGGTCTAATACAAGATCTAAATCGAGATAATTGTTGTTAACGGTTGTGTTTAGTGAACTTAAAAAGATGGGGTTTTTCTTGCTCTCTTTAGCTACAACGCTTTGAAAAACGAGTGCTAAGAGCATGAGTGTGATGTACTTCTTCATATTTTATTATTGTACTTATAGAATGTAAACTAAAGATATTGCTAGTCTTGTTGGGCCAAAATAATTTCGTTGAAAGTGTCCTATCATTTCACCACACTTGCCAGATTCATATTTGTCGTAATCCAAATACAGGTAACCTAGACCTATCACAAACTCCATTCCCCAATGTTTCGCTAAGTACAAATGGTATCCATAAGAGATGCCCACACCAGAAGCAGTGCCCTCACTTCTATAGCTGAAAAGCTTGCTATCGTCAATGTTATATTTTGCGAAGATACCGTGCAATCCAAAAAACGACTTGTTGAATTTATAACAAGTCCAATAGCGTAGTTCCGGTATCGCCAAAATATGTTTGTGAAATAGGTTTTCTTTCCACTCAAACGGATTGTAGCCTGCTTCAAGGTTAAGAGATAGTTTAGAAGATAGACTAAATTCAATTCCTAAATTGGGAGTAGCAGTTGCTGCATACGGTAAATTAGTTTTGATTAATACGTTTTGTGCATTTGCGGTTAAGGATGCAATAAGAATGATTAATGATAGGATTTTTCGCATGTTCTAAAATTTAGCCTGCAAAAGTAGTTTAATTTATTTGACAAAAAAAAGCGTGTAGTGGGTGTGTAGAGCATTATGGTGGGTAGAAATATAAAGATAGTGTCCAAAAGGGGGAACTTTTATTTATACTTGTTTTATGCTATATGTATTCATTCTTAATACTTAACTCTTTTACCAATGCATAAATGATGTATATTTCTGTAATAATTATAAATTATTAGATTTTAACATATATTGTTATATCATACAGTCTATATTTTAATAATCGGGTTAGTATTTGGTGTATATTTAGTTTTTTGCTAAACGATTCCTTGGTTTAAAGGGCTTTTTATTACTTTTATTTTAATTGTTATACTCACTTTTTTAGGGTTTATTAGAGAGGAATCTCTGTATAATTTCCGAATGGTGCTGCCTAAACTTATTGAATATAGATTAATTTATTTCCGATATTTTGACATTGGTCATTTCAGTAAGCTTGCGGGAATATAAGTTATATTCTAAGTTTTGATGCATCCACAAATCTTAGCAAAAGGCATTGTGTTGTTTGAACTTTTCTATAGAAACATCCCTTTATGTTAGTGCTAGTATCCACTCTTTTTTATCTCCCATAGAAGCATGACCTCTCTTACTGAGAAGACAGAGTTCTCTTTCAAAGAAGACTACTTCTTCATAGGGAGAAGTATTTACAGAACCTCAAGCTTCTCTTTCGATTATTGTTGCGATGTGGTTTCTTTAATTTCCATGAAAGTAAAAGTCTATTTCGTCATTAAAATCAAACAAATATATAATAAGGTGTAAATAGTACATTATTCATAACATCTTTTAGGATTTGAATCATTAGAAATAAAAGATTTAGACAGAAATACATTGATAAAATTGTACTTTTGTATTCAGTTTTAAAGTTTATGCTTTGAAATGAATTATTGGACTGAGTTTAAAACGACTCATGGGGAATCAGGTGAAAGTCCTGTACAGGCCCGCTGCTGTAAGTTTCAGAAAAAGTCTAGAAGTAATTACATCCACTGTCGGAATTTTAACGATGGGAAGGAACTTCAAGATGAAACAAGTCAGAACACCCAACCAATAAATGAATAATTGATGGCTTTCGTGGAAGATAGAGCCTCCAATAGAGATAAAGTAACGTATTCGTTTTTGCGATTTCATTTACCCCTTTGGCTGCTCCACATTAGCCTTGCATGTTACTTGATCAAGAAAAATGAGATTCAATTTTATAAAAGTATTTTCGTTTGTACTACTTTCTTCGTCTTCTGTCTTGACATATGGACAGAACATGTTAGATAGTATTCAGTTTTTGGACGAAATTGTGGTTACTGCGCAACCGTTCAAGAAAATTATTCCTGCCCAAAAACTTTCAGGCTCCGAACTACAGCATTTAAGTGTGCATAGTGTTGCCGATGCTTTACGCTATTTTTCGGGTACACAACTTAAAGATTATGGTGGTGTTGGTGGTGTTAAAACCATAGATGTTCGCAATATGGGCTCTCATCATGTTGGTGTGTTCTATGATGGTGTTGAAGTTGGGAATGCCCAAAATGGGGTTGTAGATCTAGGAAAGTTCTCTCTAGATGATATGGAGGAGCTTAGTTTATACAACGGACAGAAGAGTGATATCTTTCAATCTGCCAAAGATTTTTCATCGGCTTCTTCCATTTATTTACAAACGAAACGTCCCATCTTTAAAGATGACAAACGATACAATATGTTGTTTCGCTATAAAGCCATGACGATGGATTTTATCAATCCGTCTATGCGTTTGGAATATAAAATATCCGATAAAGTGAAAATGAGTGCCAGTGGAGAGATGATAAAAACCAATGGTCGCTATAAGTTCAACTATCGCCGTAAAAATATGGATGGCACCGTGGCCTACGACACTACAGCCATTCGAAAAAATAGTGATGTAGAATCCTATCGCTTTGAAACGGCATTGTTTGGAGTTATAGAGGATGGAAGTTGGAGTGCCAAAGCCTATTATTATGACTCGAATCGTGGAG
Organism: Bacteroides sp.; assembly: GCA_030151635.1. GTDB lineage: Bacteria > Bacteroidota > Bacteroidia > Bacteroidales > Bacteroidaceae > Bacteroides_E. The sequence continues at coordinate 9,727 of JASLDF010000083.1, forward strand.
CACCGGGTGCTATTGTTGCCAATAAGTTTAGTAACGGTTTTCGTCAAAGTGATAAAGATCTCTTTGTACAAGGAGATGTGAAAAAAGATTTTACGCCTAATTATCATTTCCAAATGAAGGGTAAATACGACTACAACCGAATGCATTATTTGGCTCGTGATACCATGAATTTTGAAAATGAAGTAACCACCGAAGGAGCCCAATTCGATGATACTTACTATCAGCAGGAGGTTTACCTATCTATGGTTAATATGTATAATGTAACCAACTGGTGGGACGTTTCTGTTGCCATTGATTACCAATGGAACAAACTGAATGGACGTCGCCGAGGAGTACAAGTCCCTTTTGCTTATCCAACTCGTCATACTCTGCTCACTTCTGTTGCTTCGTCGTTCGATTTTGGACCCTTCAAAGCCATGGTTAGTGGTGTGGGTACGTATGTGAAAGATCATGTTGAACACGGCGTGGCACGTACGCCAAGTTACGAATTTACTCCCGCACTTTTTCTTAGTTATCAGCCTTTCGAGAGCCAAGATTTTACAATTCGAGCCTTTGCAAAACGGGTATTGCGTATGCCAACCTTCAACGATTTGTATTATACGGGGATGGGTGCATCGTTATTGAAACCCGAATACATGAATCAAATTAACCTTGGGTTCAATTACGAGATTCCTTTTGATAACCATCCCTTCTTCAATCGCATCAGCCTAAAAACAGATGCATATTATACCAAAACAAAGAATAAAATTATAGCGGTTCCAACCGGAAATTTATTCCGTTGGATGATGACCAATATTGGTCGTGTGAAAGGACACGGAATTGAATCGACAATTAAATTGGGCAGTCATATTGGTAAAGTAGCTTTATCTACTGATGTTGCTTATGCATATTCAGTTAGTCGTGACTACACGAAGCTGAATGGTTTGCAACTCTCTTCGTATGGCGATCAAATTCCATACACACCGTGGCACAGTGGCTCTGTAGTGCAGAATGTGAACTATGATGGATGGAATTTAAACTATAGTTTTATCTATGTTGGAAAACGATATAACCATGGTTTTAATAATATTCCTGCCAACAAAGTGCAACCGTGGTACACTCATGATGTTTCCTTATCGAAAGTGGTAAATCTAAAACACGTGGTAGCGACAGGTGCTGTAGAAGTTAGTAATTTATTCAATCAACAATACGAGGTCATTGCAAACTATCCAATGCCTGGACGTATGTTTCGTTTCATTGTAACACTTGAAATCTAATGCAAAAAATTAAACTCAATAGCCTGATTCTTCTAGGGGTACTTTTAGTATTCTCGGCTTGCCGTGAAGATGAAGTCATTTTACGAACCCAAACCACACAGGTTACTTACCCCAACCGTGAGGCATCAGTAGTGGGCTTTTATCAATTAAATGAAGGAGTAATGGAGTCGAACAATGCTTCGCTCGACTATTTCGACTGTACTGCAGGTGTATATGCTTCTAATATCTATTCCGAATCCAACCCTAACTCAATCAAAGAGCTGGGCGATGTGGGGAATGATTTAAAGGTTTACGGTAATAAAGTATACGCTGTAATCAATGCCTCAAATAAAGTGGAGGTGTTGGACAAACATACCGGTATTCGTGAAAAGGTAATTACCATTCCGAATTGTCGTTATATTACGTTTAATGGAGGTAAAGCATACGTTAGCTCGTATGCAGGACCGATTCAGGTTGACCCAAATGCCGAAAAAGGCTTCGTTGCCGAGATTGATACCGTGTCGCTTCAGATAACCCGAAAAGTAGGAGTAGGGTATCAGCCTGAAGAGATGGTGGTGAGTGGTAATAAACTTTATGTAGCCAATTCGGGTGGATATCGAGTACCCAATTACGACCATACGGTTTCTGTGGTTGATTTAACAAGCTTCCAAGAGATTAAAAAGATTGATGTTGCCATTAATTTGCATCGAATGATAGCCGATAAACGAGGATTGATTTATGTATCATCTCGAGGAAACTACGGTTCAATCTTATCGGATACTTATGTCATTGACCCAACGAAAGACCAAGTCATAGAGCAGTTGAATTTGCCTGCTAGTAATTTCTTTTTGCATGGCGACATGCTTTATATTCACAGCTCGGAGTGGGATGCATCATCGGCATCAGAAAAAACATCTTATCGTATTTACGATACGTTGAATAAAAAGCTCATATCCAATAATTTTATCAAAGACGGTACAGAGAAATACATTGTTAAAGCGTATGGAATTGCCGTTAATCCAGAAACAAACGATATTCTAATTAGTGACGCTCAAGATTACGTCGTAACGGGCTACATCTATTGTTACTCGCAAGAGGGCTATTTGAAATGGAAGACCAAAGCGGGTAATATTCCTGGCCATTTTGCATTTGTATATCGAGATCACATTCCAATGGATAATTACAATAAAGGAACTCTTTAAATTTTAAATATTAACTAAGTATGAAATACAATTATTTGTATATGCTGGCAACCGCAGCAACTCTATTTTTTGTTTCGGGTTGTAGTAGTAGCTCGGCAATTGACGATATTGTGAAAGAACCCGAAGTGGTTGAACCTGAGCCAGAACGAAGTTTTGTTCACACCCACAGTGTAAGTGGAGCCACTCCTCGGTACGAAGGAATGAAGCATGCTACAACTTCAAAAAGTAAATATTATGTTACCCGTGTGTTTGACTTTTTACCTTCATATGGACAGTTTGTGAATAAACATCCAAAGTTCGAGAAGGGTAATACATATCGAAATTTAGTGGCAAAAGCAGAAAAAGCATTGGCCCAACCTGTTGGAGGATTAATCTCATTGGGTGGTTTTGGTGGATTTATTGTAGTTGGTTTTGACCACACGATTGAGAACAAGCCTGGTTTTATGGATTTCCGTGTATTGGGCAATGCATTTGTTAATAAAAACCCAGAAACAGGTAAAGATAGTGGTAGTTCGGAACCGGGCATTATCTTGGTTTCGTATGATGCCAATGGAAATGGAGAGCCGGATGACGAGTGGTTTGAAATCCGTGGTAGTGAATATAGCAACACTAAGAAAGGATATAAGCTTATAATCCATGCTCCTGAAGTAGGTAAAGCACCCGTATTGGATAATGAAGAGCTTTATCTGTCGGATGTAGAATATATGAAATGGGAAGATAATGAAGGGGCTAGTGGTTACAAACCTCAATTAAAAGTTCACAATCAAAGTTATTTCCCATCGTGGATTCCTGCAGATGTGATGAGCTTTGAGGGTAGTTTATTACCGAATGTAGCTACGAATCTTGGTACGATAAGTGACCAATCTTGGGTAAATAAAACCTTCGATTTTGGATATGCAGATAACTATTCTAATAGCGACGATCGTTCTGCTATTGATATTGATTGGGCTGTAAACAGCAAAGGTGAACGTGTACATTTGCCAGGGGTAGATTTTATTAAAATTTATACAGGTGTGAATCAACAATCGGGCTGGTTGGGAGAAATCTCTACAGAGGTTACGGGTGTTCACGACCTACATGTTAAAGGAGAGGTTATTAAAACCATTAAAGTGAATTTTTAACTTGATGTTTAAACTAGAAGAAAATGATGAAAGTAAATTACAAATTATTAGGTCTGTCGCTACTATTGACTCTTGGTGTGTCGTCTTGTAAGGAAGATACCGTTTACAATGGTAACTTGGTGGGTATGGATAAACCCAAACAACCTACTGAAACAACAAATAGCTCATTTCTGGTACTGAATGAAGATTGGTTTGGGCACTCTACTGGTACAATAAATAGCTTTAATGCTGATGGAACTATTACCTATCGTGCCTTTCGCAAAGCCAATGAAAATGCAGA
>JASLDF010000127.1 GCA_030151635.1 Bacteroides sp.
AATAGTAGTTTTTGAAGGTAATAAATTAGGTGGTGTTTGCCTTAACGAAGGCTGTATGCCCACAAAAGCCCTATTACACTCGGCCAATGTTTTTGAAACCGTAAATGGTGCAAACACTGTCGGTGTTAAAGTAGCCCAACCGGCAGGCTTTAGCTACGAAACAATCAGCCAACGCAAAAGTCAAATTGTACAAGCCCTTAACATGGGTGTTACTCAGAATTTAGGTGCAACAGGTGCAAATATTGTTTACGAGTATGCACAAATAGATGGCGAAAATGCAGATGGTACAATTCGTATCAAAGCAGGTAATGAAGTTTATAATGCAAAAGACGTAGTTATTGGTGCAGGTTCAGAAAGTATCGTTCCTCCAATTCCCGGTTTGACCGATAAGAACTACATGACATCTCGTGAATTGCTAGACCTTACAGAAGCTCCAAAAAGCCTTACAGTAATTGGCGGTGGAGTTTTAGGATTGGAGTTTGCTTCATTATTTGCAACGCTAGGTTCTAAGGTTGATTTAGTTGAAATGGCTTCTGAAATACTACCTACCATGGATCAGGAATTTGCTAGCATTCTACGTCAGGTGTACGAAAAGAAAGGCATTACTTTCCATTTAAATACGAAAGCAGAGAAGATTGAAGGCAACACTCTTACCATTTCTAAGGCAGGAAAGCAATCTACAATCAGTAACGAAAAACTTTTATTGGCAGTAGGTAGAAAACCTTCTACAGACCGATTAAATCTTGGTGCTTTAGATATAAAGATGGACCGTGCAGCAATCGTAGTTAACGATAAAATGCAAACCTCTCACCCACACGTTTATGCTTGTGGTGATTCTATTGGTGGTTCAATGTTGGCACATACTGCTATGCACGAATCTCGTGTAGCTACTAATACAATTTTAGGAATTGAAGATAACTTAAACTACAACAGTATTCCAGCCGTAGTTTACACGAACCCAGAAATAGCAATGGTAGGTGCAACAGAGGAGGTTCTAAAAGCAAAAAACATTAAATACCGAGTTTCTAAAGCTCCGCTAGCTCAAGCTGGAAGATATATCTTAGATAATAGCTTTGAAACTCCTGGATTTGTGAAAGTGTTAATTAGCGAAGAAGACCAAAAGATATTGGGTATCCACATCTTAGGAAATCCATCTTCAGAAATTATCGCTGTGGGAACTATTGCAATTGCCGAAGGTTATACATTGGCTAAAATGCAACAATTTGTTTTCCCACATCCAACAGTAGTTGCTATTTTCCAAAACATTATGTAAGTTTAGGAAATCAACATACAACTATAAATAACTACTTTTAAAGGCTTCAGCAAATTAGATTTGTTGGGGCCTTTTTTTAGTTCTCCCTATGAAGATGGTGTCTTCTCCCTGAGAGAACTCAGTCTTCTTTGAAAGAGACCCATGTTATCTCAGTGAGATAAAAAACATACGTTTGAAGGACTTGTAGAGGGGATTGTAGAATGGTTATAATCTTCACAGCTTTAACCACGTAGAATAGGTTTCACAAACTAGTTTAACTTCCTTTTGAGCATCCAATTCTGTGTCATAACAAGACAAGACTAAACTTGTGTTTTCCCAACGAACGAAGTCGGCATCATCAACTGTATCGTATCCTCCTTCAAGGTATTGCAATACATCAGCTTGTTTCAAAGAAGAGCAAGTAGGATTAGAAAAATCGACGAGTAAAACACTATTCGGACAAGCCCAATAACACCCCTCAACAGCCAACATGCTAGTTATGGTATTGTAGTGAACAGCAGTCCAAATAAAGTCTTCCTCACCTTGAAATACACATTGAGGATAGTATTGATAAATACCATAGTCCGACAAATTAAGGATACTAAACCCATATAAATCTTGTCGAAATACGAGGTATCTATCGCCATTTTGATGTGCTATAAGGGTATAAAATGAAGCACTGTTATCGTAACACTTCCATTCGGTTAAACTAGCACCCTCTTCATTTTTCAATTTACAGAAGCTAATACCATACGTACATCCATCTAATTCGGCACTATACATTGTTTCTAGAACAACAAAGCCATTCGACACCTTGTGCTCTCGCACACTCGTTTGATTTTGCTCATCAAACAAACCGTCAATTTCCCGACATTGATCTTTATATAGATTAGAGTTTGCTACATTCTCTGATTTACGATTCATTATCGTTAGGTTTTATAAAAAACATTATCCTTTTATCAAGATTCTCAAATATACATAAATCTCATTATTACGTAAGGTTTGAAGCAAAAAAATAGTCGCAAATTAAACCTGTTAACTGCGACTATTCTTTTAAATATTCTGATAAAGTAATTTATTCAAAAAGTTTTTTCAATCCATGCGGTTGACATCTCAAATATTGATTAGCAGCAAAAGTAGACTCACCTAAGCTAGCAGCCGCATGCCATGTCCAACGAGGGTTGTACAGTGTATTTCTTCCAACAGCAATTAAATCGGCACTGTTATCTTGTAGAGCAGCCTCAGCCTCTTCTCCAGTTGTAATTAATCCAACACCTATAACCGGCATTTTCACAACCTTCTTAATCGCTTTAGCAAAAGGCAATTGATAGCCTACTTGTAATTTGGGAAGCTTTTGCAAAGCACCATCAAGTCCACCAGTAGAAACATGAATGTAGGCACAACCTCTTTTATCTAATTCTTTGGCTAAAACTAAACTTTGATCTAGGTCCCAACCACCTTCAATCCAATCGGTCGCAGAAATACGGATACCAATTGGATAATCTGGAAGTTCTTTTTTAATTGCGTCAAAAACAGCAAGAACAAACCTCATTCTGTTTTCTAAACTTCCTCCATACTCGTCAGTACGTAAATTGGTTATGGGCGACAAAAATTGATGGAGTATATACCCATGTGCTCCGTGCAATTCAATAGCTTCAAATCCTGCAGATTTTGCATATTTTGCAGATGAAACAAATTGCTTAATCATTTGATCTATTTCTGTTTTATCTAAAGCTTTCGGAACTGTTCCACCTGTACTTAAAGGTACTGCCGATGGGGCAACTGTTTGCCATCCATGTGCTTCATGTGGGGCTAAATAACCACCAGGTTCCCACCCCAAAGGAGTAGATGCTTTACGACCTGCATGTCCAATCTGTACAGCCATAGGAGTTACCGAGTGTAAACGAACGTAATCCACAACACGCTTTAAAGCATATGCCGTTTCTTTATTCCAGAGTCCCAAATCACCATAGCTGATTCTTCCTTCAGGACAAATAGATGTCGATTCTACAATTATCATTCCTGGACCAGCAGTAGCCATAGTTCCATAATGCATCAAGTGCCAATCTGTAGCTTGCCCTTCTGCAGCAGAATATTGACACATTGGAGGTACTACGATTCTGTTTTTTAGGGTTAAAGAACTCCCTATTGCTATTGGCGTGAAAAGTTTACATTCTCTCATATCATTCATAATTTAGGTTCGATGCGAACTATGGTTAAACCCTTTAAACACAGGCACCACAATATAAACTAAACCACAGCTCTAATGTTTATCATTAGAGCCAAAATTATTCATTTTTTTGACAAACTGTTTATTTATCGCCATTCCACTCTGCATAAAACTGTTCCAAATAAACCTCCATAAAACGATGACGATTGGTCGCTAACGTACGCCCTGTTGGCGTATTCATTGTATCCTTCAGTAATAATAGTTTCTCGTAAAAGTGATTTATCGTAGGTGCTTCACTATTCTTGTAACTCTCTTTAGTATGATTTAATTCTGGCTTAATTGCAGGGTCATACATAGCTCTATTTTTGAAACCTCCGTATGTAAAAGTTCTAGCAATTCCAATCGCCCCCATCGCATCAAGCCTATCGGCGTCTTGAACCACTTGTAGCTCTTTCGATGTGTAACTAGAACCCTCAAAGCTATTCTTGA
>JASLDF010000144.1 GCA_030151635.1 Bacteroides sp.
TTCGTTAATTAACATGTATTAACCGTCAATGAGGGAACTTTTCTTCTTTAGTAACGTTCTAAATAGTGTAATTTGTAAAATGATAAGTTTTAAATAAACTTTATAATAAACATAAACTAAAATTAGAAATTTATGAGATCACTAATTGGAAGAAAAGCGCCTAAATTCAATGCGGCAGCTGTAGTTAACGGTTACGAAATCGTTGAGAATTTTTCATTAGAACAATATATTGGTAAAAAATACGTTGTATTCTTCTTTTACCCAATGGACTTTACATTTGTATGCCCAACAGAACTTCACGCTTTCCAAGAAAAAGCAGCAGAGTTCGAAAAACGTGGTGTGCAACTAGTAGGATGTTCTGTTGACTCAGAACAATCTCACTTTGCTTGGTTAAACACTCCAAAAAATCAAGGTGGTATCCAAGGTGTTAAATATCCAATCGTTGCTGACTTCTCTAAATCAATCTCAGAGAAATTTGGTGTGCTAGCAGGTTGCTACAAACCAGACGAAAATGGTGACTGGGAATGCGAAGGTGCTCCTGTAGCTTACCGTGGTCTATTCCTTATTGATAAAGAAGGTATGGTTCGTCACTCAGTAATCAATGACCTTCCACTAGGTCGTAGCGTTGATGAGGCTATCCGTGTGGTTGATGCTCTACAACACTTCGAAGAATTTGGTGAAGTTTGTCCTGCAAACTGGTCAAAAGGTGATAAAGCAATGAAAGGTTCACACGAAGGTGTAGCTGATTACCTAAGTAAAAAATAAGATAAAGGAAATTTCAAGAATTGAAATGCTTTTTATTTAACATAGAAGGTAGCAAGGTGTAATAGCTTTTGCTACCTTTTTTTTGTTTTATATTTTATATAAAGCTAGAGTATGCTACAAGTGGCTTATAAAGCGAACTGTAAAAAGAGTACTTTTGAAGTATATGTAAGTAAATGTGCCCTTTTACTTCTGATTGCAAAGATTATAGATGAAATTTGTTTGATATCCTAAAATATGAAGCTACAAATAATCGAAAAGATAATTTTCAAGTCTATACTGTGAGAAAAGCAAATGATTTTGTAAATTTGCAACTTAATAAAATTGAACTCGCTTCATAACTATTGTGTAATAGTAATTAATTCACATAATAATGAATAAAAAATTTACTGAATATTCTCATTTAGACCTATCACAGGTTAATAAAGATATTCTTAAAAAATGGGACGAGAACGATGTGTTCTCAAGAAGTCTTACAGAACGTGAAGGCTGTCCGTCTTACGTTTTCTACGAAGGTCCACCATCTGCTAATGGTATGCCAGGTATTCACCATGTCATGGCTCGTGCAATTAAGGATATTTTCTGTCGATATAAAACAATGAAAGGTTTTCAAGTGAAACGTAAAGCAGGGTGGGATACCCATGGTTTACCTGTTGAACTTGGGGTAGAAAAAGCATTGGGTATTACTAAAGAGGATATTGGTAAGAAAATTTCTGTTGCCGAATACAATGCAGCTTGCCGTAAGGACGTAATGAAATTCACCAAAGAGTGGGAAGATTTAACCCACAAAATGGGGTACTGGGTCGATATGTCTGATCCATATATCACTTACGACAATCGCTACATTGAAACACTTTGGTGGTTATTGAAGCAAATGCACAAGAAAGGTTATTTGTATAAAGGATATACAATTCAACCTTATTCACCAGCTGCAGGTACAGGTCTTAGCTCGCACGAATTGAACCAACCTGGTTGTTATCGTGACGTAAAAGACACAACTGTGGTGGCACAATTTGCCATCAAAACTCCAAAAGAAGAGATGACAAAATGGGGTAATCCATACTTCGTAGCTTGGACTACAACTCCATGGACTCTTCCTTCAAACACAGCTTTGTGTGTTGGTCCTAAGATTGATTACGTAGCTGTACAAACTTATAATGCATACACAAGCTTGCCAATGACTGTTGTTTTGGCTAAAGCTCGTTTAAATAGTTACTTCAATCCTAAAGCAGCAGAATTAGCTCTTGAAGATTACAAAGAAGGTGACAAACTTATTCCTTTCAAGGTCATTGCCGAATACAAAGGTAAAGACCTTGTTGATATGGAATATGAACAAATTATTCCTTGGGTTACACCAGCAGAAGGTGCTTTCCGTGTTATTCTAGGTGACTATGTTACTACAGAAGATGGTACTGGTATCGTTCATATTGCTCCAACTTTTGGTGCTGATGATGCTCAAGTGGCGAAAGCTGCCGGTGTTCCTCCATTGCAGTTAATTAGCAAAAAAGGAGAATTACGTCCGATGGTTGATTTAACAGGTAAATTCTATACTCTTGATGAGTTGGATGCTGATTTTGTTAAAAACCAAGTAAACGTAGAGCTTTATAAGGAATATGCAGGTCGTTTTGTGAAAAATGATTACGATCCTACACTAACAGAAAAAGATGAATCGCTTGATGTTGTTATCTGCATGATGTTGAAACAAAACAACCAAGCATTCAAAATTGAAAAATATACACACAATTATCCACACTGTTGGAGAACCGATAAACCAATTCTTTACTATCCACTTGATAGTTGGTTCATTAAATCTACTGCTTGTAAAGAGCGCATGATGGAATTGAATAAAGAAATCAATTGGAAACCAGAATCTACTGGTACGGGCCGTTTTGGTAAATGGTTGGAAAACTTGAACGATTGGAACTTGAGCCGTTCTCGTTATTGGGGCACTCCATTACCTATCTGGAGAACAGAGGAAGGTGATGAGGAAATCTGCATCGAATCGGTTGAAGAATTGTACAACGAAATTGAGAAATCAGTGAAAGCTGGCTTCATGACATCAAACCCATACAAGGACAAAGGTTTCGTTCCAGGTCAATACGCAGCTGATAACTACGACAAAATAGACTTGCACCGTCCTTACGTAGATGATATCATCTTGGTATCTTCTAAAGGTGATGCAATGAAACGAGAAACAGACCTTATTGATGTTTGGTTTGACTCTGGTGCAATGCCTTACGCTCAAATTCACTATCCATTTGAAAATAAAGATTTACTTGATAAACACAGTGTTTATCCTGCAGATTTTATTGCTGAGGGTGTTGACCAAACACGTGGTTGGTTCTTTACACTTCATGCAATTGCAACAATGGTATTTGATACAAAAGCCTATAAGAATGTAATTTCTAATGGTCTAGTATTAGATAAGAATGGTAACAAAATGTCTAAACGTTTAGGTAATGGTGTCGACCCATTCTCAGCAATTGAGAAATACGGTTCAGACCCACTTCGTTGGTACATGATTACTAACTCTGCTCCATGGGATAACTTGAAGTTTGATGTGGATGGAATTGAAGAAGTGCGCCGTAAATTCTTCGGAACACTCTACAATACTTATTCATTCTTTGCACTATATGCGAACGTAGATGGCTTTAAGTATGCAGAGAATAACATTGATGCAAGCAAACGTCCAGAAATTGATCGTTGGATTATTTCACTCCTAAATTCTTTAATCAAAGATGTACAAGAGTGTTATGAAACGTACGAACCTACGAAAGCTGGTCGTATGATTTCAGACTTTGTAAACGATCATCTATCTAACTGGTATGTTCGTTTAAACCGTAAACGTTTCTGGGGTGGAGAATACTCAGATGATAAGATTTCTGCATATCAAACTCTTTATACTTGTCTAGAAACCGTAGCTAAATTGATGGCACCAATATCTCCGTTCTATTCGGATATGTTGTACCATGACATGGCTTCTATCAAGGTAGGAGAAGATGTTCAATCTGTTCACCTGTCAACGTTCCCAACTTTTGATGAAAAACTAATTGATAAAACGCTAGAAGAGCAAATGAAAATGGCTCAACAAGTAACATCAATGGTTCTAGCATTGCGCCGTAAAGTGAATATCAAAGTACGTCAACCATTGCAAGGTATCATCGTACCGATTACCGATGAGGCTCAACAAGCTCATATCGAAGCTGTAAAAGAGCTAATTAAAAACGAGGTAAATATTAAAGACCTTAAGTTTGTAGGTGCAGATTCGGGTGTATTGGTGAAAGGTGTTAAGTGTGACTTTAAAAAACTAGGACCTAAGTTTGGCAAACGCATGAAGGCTGTTGCAAATTATGTAGCTACCCTTGAGCAAGAACAAATCTTGGAACTAGAGAGAAATGGAACACTGGAATTACCATTGGCTGATGGTCCTGCAGAACTTTCGTTAAGTGATGTAGAGGTATTTAGTGAAGATATTCCAGGTTGGTTGGTTGCTAATGAAGGAACATTGACGATTGCGCTTGATGTAACTTTAACCGACGAATTAAAGAAAGAGGGTATCGCTCGTGAATTAGTAAATCGTATCCAAAATCTTCGTAAGTCTAGCGGTTTCGAAATCGTTGACAAGATAAACATTGTGTTGTCTAAAAATGAAGAAATTAATGATGCGGTAAAAGAAAATAAGAACTATATTTGTAATCAAGTGCTAGGCAATTCACTAGAACTTGTTGATGAAGTGCAAGGTGGTGAAGAACTTGATTTTGAAGAATATAAATTATTTATCAAAATAAATAAAGCCTAAAAACACAACACTAACCTTTTTAAAAATTTAATCTATGGCTGAAAAGACTCGTTATAGTGATGCCGAATTAGAAGAATTCCGCACTATTATTGAAGATAAACTACAAGTGGCTCAAAAAGAGTATGACCAACTTAAAAAGAGCATTATGGGTACTGATGGAAACGACACAAACGACACATCACCTACCTATAAAGTATTGGAAGATGGTTCTGACAGTTTATCAAAAGAGGAAAGTTCTCGCTCTGCACAGCGACAAATGAAGTTTATCCAAGGACTGCAAGCGGCTTTAGTTCGTATCAGTAATAAAACCTATGGAATTTGCCGTGAAACCGGCAAGTTGATTCCTGCGGAAAGATTACGAGCTGTACCTCACGCAACCTTGAGTATAGAAGCAAAAATGAATGAAAGAAAGTAATTTATTTGCATAAATAGTAAAGTTGAAGGTTGACTCTAACAAGTCGGCCTTCAACTTTTGTTTTTTTATGCCATTGTAATATTTATATTAAATTGAACCGTAAATGAGTAAAGCTATATCTAAAGGTAAATTGGCCTTAGCAACTATCTTTTCAATCTTGATAATTGATCAAGTAATAAAAATATGGGTAAAATTGTCAATGAATTGGCACGAATCAATTCATATCACGAATTGGTTTCAAATATTCTTTACCGAGAATAATGGAATGGCTTTTGGTATGGAAATTGGTGGCAAACTATTCTTAACCCTATTTAGAATTGTTGTAGTCTGCATTTTGGGTTGGTATCTTTATAAGATAGTAAAAGAGAAGAAGAAGACAGGATATATAATGTGTTTCTCTTTAATTTTTGCTGGTGCCATTGGTAATATCATTGATAGTGTATTTTATGGTGTATTATTCAGTGATAGCACATTACGTGGCGTAGCAACATTTTTACCAGAAGGTGGAGGTTATGCTCCATTGTTTTATGGTCGTGTTGTAGACATGTTTTATTTCCCAATTATAGAGACTAATTGGCCTTCTTGGATGCCTTTCATTGGCGGAGATCATTTCATCTTCTTTAGTCCAATCTTCAACTTCGCAGATGCTGCCATTAGTTGTGGAATGATTGCTTTAATCATTTTCTATCGTCATTATTTTTCTAAAAAAGGATAATGATTAATTGCAGTAACTTAGTTCAATACATAGTTAAATGAAGAAATATTTTAGTTACATAAAGAGTAGTCCATTACCCATACTATTTGTATTGGTACTTGTGTTGTTTTCTTGTACTGGTAGACCTAGTAATGTATTAGCTCCAGACAAGATGGAACAAGTTCTTTATGAATATCATCTGGCTAAAGCATTAGCAGATCAAAATAAGTATGAACAACGCTATAGAACACCTCTGTACATTCAGGATGTTTTGGATAAAAATGGAGTTACGTTAGCTGAGTTTGACTCAAGCATGGTTTGGTATAGTAGAAGATTACCCGAACTTTCGGAAATGTATAAATCGGTATCTACTCGTCTGGAGGGAGAGAAAACGGTTCTAGATAGCTTAGTAATTAAGCGTTTCGAAACTAAAATTACTACACTTCCAGGTGATACAGTTGATATCTGGTCTTGGAAACGAGCGTATCGATTTACAGGTGCACCTTTAAATAACTATTTTTATTATTCATTGCAAGCCGATGATAATTTCAAGAAAGGTGATACTTTTCAATTCTATTTAAGTGCAAAGTATTTAAACCTAACAAAAGACTCGATAGATGTGGCTTATCATGGTACAGCTGGATTGGTATTGACTTTTGGGGATGGAAAACGGTTGGTTGAGACTTTGCCTATTTTAAATGATACGGTTTTATCATTGACTCTTAAAGGAGACTCTTTGGCGACTTTAGTTGGATTGAATGGATACTTTTATTATCCAGCTCAAACCGATAATCGTATTCTATTTATTGATTCAGTAGCTCTTCAAAGAATGAGTTTGGTCAATGAATTTTCTTTAAAAACAGACTCTTTAGAAGTTGATAGCTTATTGTCACCTAGTTCTACTAAAGGATTAGAAGTTCAGATGAGTGAAGCTGTAGAATAACAGGATATTCAAAAAAATAACAGAGCCACTAATTATACTTAATTAGTGGCTCTGTTATTTTTTTTGACTTTATTTTTTGACTCCTTTATGAATAAAAGAATAAAAATCATCTTTCACATTTCCTAGCTTCTCATCGATATAATGTATTACATTTGCTTTAGCCATGTTTACTAGATTTAAGCTATCTCCCGTATAGCGATCAATGTTTGCTTCCGAGAATTTACAACAATAACTAAAGTTCGATTTATCTTCACAGAACTGATTAACCAACGGTTTAATTTTTTTGAGTTGTTCAACTTTATCTTTGTGCTGTTGATTTGAAAATGTGTTGGTGTCTTCAAGGTAAATGGTTTGATGACCTTGATGCATATCATCATACAAGCTTTTTGCAAGCTCGTGTTCCAATAAAGGTTTATTAGGAATAATTTCTGCTTTAATTTGGACTTCTGCAATCGTAGACTGGGCAGTTTCATTAATAATAGATACCTCCCAGCCTTTGTATGAAAAGTGGCATGGGAAATTTAGGTTAGTAGGTTTCATAGGCATTCTTAATTTATAGGTTAATGGTTTAATATATCTGCTGTAAGTGTTCAATCACGGTACTAAGTTGCCTGCTTAATGTGTTTGCGTACATTAAGTTATCGTGTCCTACTAATATATAATAAAAAATAGAGAAAGCCTATCTATTTGTAGATATTTTGTGTCTTCTAAATTCCGAACAAACAATAGAAGTAGCAATTGCTACATTTAAAGATTCAGCACTTTCACGTTCTGCGGGGAAGTTGGGAATATATAGTTTCTGAGATACCAAAGCTTTAAGTTCATCAGACACACCTTTACCTTCATTGCCCATAATTATCAAACCTTTTTGTTCTAAGTTACAATCATAGATGGTGTCGCCTTCTAAAAAAGTTCCATAAATTGGAGCTGCAGGATTATTCTTAATTAAAGCTGTCAAATCTGTATAGTGAACTTTAACTCTGGAAAAACCTCCCATTGTTGCTTGCATTGTCTTTGGATTATAGATGTCTACAGTGTCTGGCGAGCAAAAAACATGGTCAATTCCAAACCAATCGGCAATGCGGACTATTGTACCCAAGTTTCCAGGATCTTGTACGCCATCAAGAGCCAAACACAACTCGCTACTTATGATATGGGGTAGAAATGAAACCTCTGGTTGTTTGAATAATGCAATGACTTGTTGAGGGTGTTTAAGGAAGCTTGCTTTGCATAACTCTTCTTGATCGGCAATAATTTTCTCTTCAGCATTAAAGTGGCTGTAATTACCGAACCACTCTTTTGTTGCAACTAGTAATGTGCAATCGAAGAATCCCATTAATTCCTCAATTAATTTAGGTCCTTCAGCAACGAAAAGTTGTAACTCTTTGCGGTTTTTCTTTAGCTCTAGAGAGCGAATCAGCTTAATTTTTGCTTTACTTAATGCCATATATTTGTCTTTCCTACAAAAATAATTAATATCTCGCTTCATTCCCATAAGAAGCATAGATATTTCGCATTTAATGAAGTTTAATCATTTCATATTTATTCTTGAATGGAATATTTGCGAGAAGAGCGAAAGAGTGGTTATATTTGTATATTAAAACAATGTAAATTCCGTTAACCATCATTATGAGGAGGATTTTCTCGCTAAGCCTTAGTTATTTATTGACACTTTTAGTCATTTCGTCTTGCTCCACGACCAAGTTTGTACCGGCGGGTGAATACTTGCTTGATGAAGTTAAAGTTGTGAGTGATACCAAGGCGATAAAACCTTCGGAATTAAGAACCTATGTTCGTCAAAATCCCAATACACGTTGGTTTAGTCTTTTTAAAACACCCTTATATGTATATGGCTTATCTAGTAAAAAGCACCCTAACAGATGGATGAGTAAGCTTTTCCGTAAAATTGGTGATGCTCCAGTCCTATTTGATAAAGAAGAATCACTTCGTTCTAGTGCCGAGGTAAAGCGTGCTGTACAGAATATGGGCTATCTAGGTGCTACTGTTGATACACAAGTTAAAACCAAACGTAAGAAATTAAAAATTACTTATCGCGTAACTGCTGGAGAACCTTATCGTGTGCGAAACTTAAAATTTGTATGTGAGGATAAAAATATAGAAGCTATACTAGCCCCAGACTCCCTGCAGACACTTTTGAAAACGGGCATGCTGTTAGACATAAACAGATTAGACGCCGAACGTACTCGAATAACTCGTACTCTTTCGCAAGAAGGGTATTACAAATTTCATAAAGACTATATCACGTTTGCTGCAGATACGGTAATGGGTTCTAAAGAGGTTGATTTAACTTTGGTGTTAAATCAGGTACTTGATAAGAAATCAGGTATTAAACACAATCACCCACAATATTTTTTAAATAAGGTACAGTTCATTACGAACTATAATTTAATGCAGAATAAAGGCGTTGATGGGATTTCTATTAATGATTCAATTCATTATAAAGGTCAAACTTTTTACTATAAAGATAAATTGTTTCTTCGTCCAAAGATTATTGCGGAGGCTTCAGTTTTAGAACCTAACGAGTTGTATAAAGCAAGTGATGTTCAGAAAACTTATAGTAATTTTGGACGTTTTTCTGCGTTGAAATATACCAATATTCAATTTGTAGAGAATCAAGCAGATTCTACACAATTAAATGCTTATGTGTTGTTTTCGAGAGCAAAAGATAAATCTGTTTCGTTGGAAATTGATGGAACGAATTCGGCTGGCGATCTAGGTGCAGCTGCAGCTGTATCTTTCCAACATCGGAATGTGTTCAAAGGATCGGAAACGTTTAATATTCGTCTTCGTGGTGCATATGAATCTATCTCAAGACTTCAACAAGGCTACAATTCCAAAAATTACACCGAGTATGGTGCAGATATGAGTCTAACTTTTCCTAGGTTCTTATTTCCATTTCTCCGCTCTGATTTTAAACGAAAAATTCGTGCAAGTACCGAATACGGAATACAATATAATAATCAATATCGCCCAGAATACAACCGTGTTTTAACAGCAAGTAACTGGAGTTATAAATGGCAAAAAAAGAGGGGACAGAATTTTCGTTTCAATTTAGTTGACGTTAATTATCTCTACATCAATTTTTCGCAACGATTTAAGGATGAGTATTTTGATGAAGATAGACCAAACTATATTTTAGAATACAACTTTAGAAACAAGTTTATTATTAATACGGGTTTCCAATATTCGTATAATAATTCTGAATGGAACGCATTGTCAAATAAACCTATTCTAAAAAATTCTCACTCAATCCATATTGGTGTTGAATCGGCAGGTAACTTGCTTTATGGCTTGTCCAAGGCTGTTAAGTCGACTCCTAATGATGATGGTGAATATAAATTCTTGAATATTCCTTATGCTCAATATGTAAAGGCTGATTTTTCTTTCTCAAAGAATTTTGTGATGGATGAACGCAATACATTGGTTTTTCATATGGCTTTAGGAGTGGCTGTACCTTATGGTAACGCCAAGGCAGTCCCTTTTGAAAAGCGTTACTTTTCTGGTGGTGCCAACAGCGTTCGTGGATGGTCCGTTAGAGGATTAGGACCAGGAAAGTTCTCTGGCGATGGTAACTTCTTGAATCAATCCGGAGATATTAAATTAGATGTTAATCTAGAGTATCGCACTTATTTATTTTGGAAATTACGAGGGGCACTCTTTGTAGATGCTGGTAATATTTGGACCATTCGTAAATACGATTCTCAGCAGGGTGGGGAGTTTCGCTTTGATAAATTTTATAATCAAATAGCTCTAGCCTATGGTTTAGGACTGCGTTTTGACTTCGATTTCTTCGTACTTCGTCTAGATGGTGGTATGAAGGCCTTGAATCCAGAATATTCTTCCGGAAAACTTCGTTATCCAGTTGTGAACCCTAACTTCAAACGCGATTTTACATTTCATTTTGCTGTTGGATATCCATTCTAGTTATTATTTATTTTACACAATGTAGTTGCCATAAATCATATAGTCTTTTAGAGGCTTTATAATGGGTTGAAGAAGGTAATTTGTTCCTTAGAAAGAGAGCAGTGTCTTCTTTCAAAGGGAACTCAGTCTTCTTTCAAAGAAGACTCATCATAGTCAGGATAATTTTTATTAGGTGAAGTGATGCGATTAAAGCAAATAGAAAAGGAGCAACTTGATTTTCCAAGTTGCTCCTTTTATTGTCTAAATGCGTTAGTTGTTAGCTTGCTTTAGTCTATTATTATTTTAGTAATCTCGCACACATCGTACACCTCCACGGTCATTATCTGTGTTAATTAAGTAGAGTAACGCCCCGTTCTTAACAACAGAGAATCCATATCTAGTTCCTCCAGCAGGATTCATTGAATACGCCGTACGTGACAAGTGATTTTCTAGTTTCCAATTTTTATCATTACCTAACCTAGATAACATAATTGCTAATTCTCTTTGGTTAGGAACACGATAGCCTCTTGGGCAAGGAGAATTATTTCTATCTAGTCTATATTTTAAATCAGGCCAATTCATGTACTTATCTTTAGTTACATCTTTATTGACTTCAAAAGACTTCCACGGCATGTTATCAGCATCTCGCTCATGATGAAGTGGTAATTCCTTAGTTGTTGAATATTTGCGAATAGACTGTTTGTTTAAGTAGGGTAGAGAAATTAAATTTCCTTTAACCACAGCAAAATCTTGTGCCTCATGTTTAGCATCTTTGTCATCATCCATCCCTAAATTTCGTAAACATCGATAATTGTATCGTTGAACCGAGTTGTTATAGTTTGGAAGATTTGCCATTAGCCCTGTCGAAGAACCCTCTTTCGCCCACAATACCCATGGATTGTCCCACTTTTTATAATCATCTGTTACAGTACTTGATAGATACCACTCATCTTTTTGTCCATTTTCAGGGTGATATAGCTTGGCTTGTTCATCCATAGATCCCTCTCCAATCCACAGGTCAGTTAGCTGGTCTATCGCTGCCAAATACCACTTCACCTCACTCGAATCAATATTATAATCTCCATCTTCATCGCGATTACGCAACAAACAAGCATATTTAGCAGCTTCATATTGCTCAAACAAAGTGTTGGTTCTAGAATCAACGATGCTATGCCATCCTTTTCTAATCTTTGGATTTTCTAGAATATCCAGCGTATTTCTGCGCCCATTAGATGTGCTTTTATACTTTGAGCTTTTATAATATTTATCTACACTAAATGGAAGTATATCAGTTTCTTGAATTCGTTCAACACCCCAAGCTGTTTGTAAATCTTCACTCTCAATGTTATAAAACGATTGAATGGCGTATTGTCTAAACGATACTATTGATTTTACCATTGAGCTTTCCCCGTCTGGCGAGAATCCCGAATGGTTCAAGAAGGTGAGAATACGGTCGGGAGCATTTACAAACTTCTTCCAAAGTGTATTTGACTTTCTTCCTGTATTAGGATCTTCTTCGTAATAATATTCATTGATATAGGCAGTTACTTTGATTTCGTCCTTATTATCAAAAAAAACATGGCTATGGTAACCATACGCATTGAAGAAATCCATTGACTCACGTTTTGCATAATGAAGATACTCAATGAGCTGATTTGCCGTTATTAGTTTACTATTATCATTAACTAATGTTGTTATGTGAGCGTTATTCGGATGGGTATTTTGAGACCCTGGAAAAGCTTCAAATTGATTGCTGAAATTATATCCACCATTGTAGTAATCTCCAACTTTTGTATTGACTTTAAACATTACCCAGCGGCTATCGCCACTGTTCTTTTGATTATATAAATCCTCTCGATAGCCCTCGCTAAATGGCGTTTTTACGTACCAAGTAAGGTGGCCTATATCTTCATAATTAAAAGTTAGAAGTTTTGTTGAGTAGTGTGCGTCTAACGTAATAATTTGGCTACCAGTAGTGATGTGACCTTTCGCTCCAGGCTGTTTTTCTTCACCTGTCATGACTTCAATCTCTATCGTTTTTGCCGATTTAAGTCGGATGTAATAGTGGTATTCTGTATTCCTTTTTATAGAGTAGTCATTATGGTCATTGCCAATATAGCCTAAGTGAATGGTATAGGTAACGTCTGCCACAGCAGGAATGCCTGTTTCTGGATTTACATAGTTCAATTCTCCGGAGAAAACAACGTAAGTACCATTCTCTGGTGCATACTCAAAAGCTCCATTTACATAGCTTTGACCCGGTTTATTTGTAGAGCCAATGAAATGTTTCTCTTGAAGCTCTCTCTTCTGATATCCTTGTCCTTCATAAGCAGGAATCTGTTTTTTAGCAGTTTGAAGATTCTCTAAAAGGTAGAACGAAAAACCTGTATTGTTGTTTTCAAACGGTTCTTTGTCGCTATTAAAGAATTTCCGACTGTTGTTTTGTACAGGTTGTAATCTTGTTTCTTGGGCAATTTTATTCACTTGCCAATGCAAGGGAATGAATTTAGCTCCATCAACAGCTTCTATGTGGAAGTAAATTTTAGCATCTAATCGTCTCAATTTTAAATCGTAACGACTAGCTCTGTTTCTTGTGTTAATTGTTAAAGCTTTACCATATTCATCTGCGACAAACCCACTCATTACAAATGATGCACCACGAACAATTACTTGCTGTAAAAGCTCCGCCTTGACTTTAGCCAACTGGTTAAGATTGGTAATGTCTTCTAGTTCTTTGAGTGATATTCGGCTAATGTCATTTTCTATATTTGCTACGCTATAGATTTGTACATCTTGATTTCTAGGAATCTTAATGGGTAATACACCTTGATTTCTGTCGCCATTATCATTGCTATATAGATTATAATCTTCGTAAAACTCACTATTTATTTTATTCCCCGTTTTTGCATCGAACACATAAAGGAACAGATTTTCAACTCTGTTTTCGTAGAATGAACTCTGGGTACTCCTTGTTTGTATATCCGAATTTTGACTTTTGAAACTAACGTTGATCGTTGATGAATCACCGTTATCTGTACTCAATAATTCATCATTATTACAACCCATAAGGGCAAGGAGGATGATAAGAATCATCCCCTTGCTCCAAATGTGTGTGTTGTTAAAGTATAGTGAATTCATTTTTTCTTATTTAATAGAAATCTGGAACTCTGCAAATGCATTTTTCCCAAGGAAATTTGGTTAAATCAACTACGATATTCTTGTTTTGTAAAATCTTAACACTTAGATTATAAATGTGGTTAGGTGCTATTCGATACAGTTTACCACCATCTTTTTCTACAAGTGCTATGGGTTCAAACAATTGATTTTTAACTGTTTTAAAACTTAAAGTTAAGCCTGCATCGGCTTTGTTGCTTTGGAAGAAAGCTCTTGTTTCGTGCATGAAAATCTCTATCGTTTTGTCACTCATTGGAGGAACTTGAATATTGATATCTTGCGACAAGCTAACAGGTACACTATTTGTAGATACTTGTATGAAGCTTTCGTAAAACACAGTATGGTACGCATCCATAACATTACCAATGCTTAAGTCTTTAAGCTCTAGAATCTCATTATCTTCATTTGTAATCTTGATAATGAACTTTGATACTAACCTTTGCAATGGAACAGATATGTTAACATGCTCTTTATCTATTTGAACATTTTCCAGAACACCTTTGTAGGGCACACTTTTCATCTCGTGAAGGTGAGTACTTTTAGTGGTGATATTAATTAAATCACTTAGATGAACCAAGTTATTCAAATCTATATTATTAGTTGTAAGACTTAAAATAGCCTCTTCATTTGCTAATGCGTAGATGTTGTATGTCCCTGTTGGTACATCTTTTAAAATGATTTTAGGTTCTTCGATATCATTCGAACGTAGAAAAAGTTCATTTTTAACAATTCTATTACTGTATTTATCAGCGATGACAATTCTAAATGTATTTATTTTGTCTTGATTCAAATTGCTATTGATATCCGCAGTTTGTAAATCTAGTTTAAGATCTAGAACTTCGTCTTTATCGGAATTCAAAATAGAATTTGAACTGCTACAAGCCGAAGCAAGGAACATGAATAGAACAATAATTGAATTTTTAACGATCACTTTAGTGGTCATTTCTTTGGTGTTTTTTTAGTTAAACTCGGGCGTATAATCTTCAATAACCCAAGATTGGATTTGTAGATTAATACTTGCCGGTTGTATGATTATATCTAACGGAATGTCTAATTCTTGCTTTTTCAAATTGATGGTTCCGTTTCGTTTTATGATTTCAGAAAGAAAAAAACGAATAAGTCTTTTGCCTTTGTGAATTAACTCGATTTCAAGCGGAGAATTTATTTCTTCTCTCAAAACGTGGAGTATTTCACTTTCTAGCTGCCGACTTGGTTTGTTTTCTGTAAGGTTGGAGTTGAAGCTAGCATATATATTGATGAATTCATTATCTACCAAATAGCCACTGGGAAAATCATTTAAGCGTAGTAGCATATCTTTTGATTCGTAATGAGCATCATCATATCCTTTTACATTAACCTTTAAACGGTAATGTAAACTGTGTAAGATAACTTCTTGCTTGCCATGAAAAGGGGTGACCGTAATTTGCTCTTCTGCATAATATATTGGAGCATGGTCAACACCATTATAACTGGCTTGGTTGAAGGATAAGTCTGAAAATAAGCTTCCAATCTGCGTGCCTTTTAGTTGGGCATTCTTATGTAGGTTAGCTATAGTTACCAGTTTATATTCTCCTTCTTGGTACTGACTTAGTGTTTGGGTAAAGCTATTACTATTGTCCTCGCTATACTTACTATCAATAAGTCGCTCTTCTTTATCATATATATAGAGGTGTACGTTTGTTATCTTTTCTTCTAAAATATCAGTGTCTCCATCTCCATAATATACAAAACTGACGGTTTGATCTGAATAGCAATGATGAAACTTCTCACGGATGCAACTTGGCAATAATATAATCAGAAATAATAATGTGAGAGTTTGTTTCATATTCTCTTTTGATGTTTT
>JASLDF010000176.1 GCA_030151635.1 Bacteroides sp.
TCATTGCACACAAATAGCAAATGTGTGAATTTTTAGCATTTTGATACGCTAGTTTCACAAAATCAACTTATATTTGTACGAACATTTTAGATATAAAAACTTATCAATATGAAAGCATTTGTATTCCCTGGTCAAGGGGCACAGTTCGTAGGTATGGGTAAAGACCTATATGATAACTCGCCAATGGCCAAAGACTTATTCGAAAAAGCGAACGATATTTTAGGATATCGCATCACAGATATTATGTTTAACGGTACTGACGAAGAGCTTCGCCAAACTAAGGTTACTCAACCAGCCGTATTCCTACATTCTGTGATTTCGGCACTTTGTCTAGGTAATGAATTTAACCCAGAAATGACTGCAGGTCACTCTTTAGGAGAATTTTCTGCACTTGTTGCTGCAGGAGCCTTATCTTTCGAAGATGGACTTAAATTAGTTTATGCACGTGCGATGGCTATGCAAAAAGCTTGTGAAGCTACTCCAGGTACAATGGCTGCAATCATTGCTTTAGCAGATGATAAAGTCGAAGAAATTTGTGCATCGGTAACAAAAACTGATGGCGTATGCGTTGCTGCAAACTTAAATTGTCCTGGTCAAGTGGTAATTTCAGGTTCTGTGGAAGGCATTAATAAAGCTTGCGAGCTGATGAAAGAAGCTGGTGCTAAACGTGCACTTCCATTGAAAGTAGGTGGTGCTTTCCACTCTCCACTAATGGATCCTGCTAAGGTTGAATTGGAGGCTGCAATTAAAGCAACAACATTCCACAACCCAAAATGCCCTGTTTACCAAAACGTAGATGCTAAACCACACACAAACCCAGAGGAAATTAAAGCAAACCTTGTTGCTCAACTAACCTCTTCGGTACGTTGGACTCAAACCGTTCAAAATATGGTTGCTGATGGTGCGACAGAGTTTGTTGAATGTGGTCCTGGTGCCGTACTTCAAGGTCTAATCAAGAAAATTGATAAAACTGTAGAAGCTAGAGGAATCTAACACAAATTACATTCTATATATTAAAAAAGCCGATTAACTCCTAGTTAATCGGCTTTTTTAATGGACTTTATCTTTAGAATGACTTCTTCGGCTCACTTCCAAACATAAAGTACCAATTATCAAGCTACCTAAATTACTTTTTTTGTAAATTTACAGCATATAAGAGTAAATTAAACCTTACTTCATAAAACTAAGGATAGAAAAATGGCAAATACAACTAAATATAACGTAGGATATGCATTAAGTGGCGGATTCATTAAAGGGTTTGCGCATCTTGGTGTGATTCAAGCTTTGATTGAACACGACATTAAACCAGAGATAATTTCGGGCGTAAGTGCTGGTGCACTAGCTGGCGTTTTTTATGCAGATGGAAATGAACCTTATAAAGTGTTAGATTTCTTTGCAGGCCATAAGTTCTTCGACCTTACTAAGTTTATCATTCCTAAGATGGGACTTTTTGACCTTTCGGAATTTAAAGAGTTTCTTCGTGCCAACTTAAAAACAAAGAACATAGAAGACCTCCCTACCCCTTTTATTATTAGTGCTACCGATTTAGATAAAGGTAGAATTGCTCACTTTACCAAAGGTGAAATTGCCGAACGCGTTGCAGCATCTTGTTGCATGCCTGTACTATTTTCACCAGTAAAAATTAACAACACACATTATGTCGATGGTGGGTTATTCATGAATCTACCCGTATCCGTAATTCGTAAACAATGCGAAAAAGTAATTGCAATTAATGTCAGTCCGTTAGTTGCAACACAATATAAAAAGAACATTATTTCAATTGCTATTCGTTCTTATAACTTTATGTTCCAAGCAAATACACTAAATGAAATCAAGAAAGCCGACATGCTCATTGAATTAAGTAACTTGCAAGACTTCGGAAACACCGAATTAGACAAAGCGAATGACATCTTTATGCAAGGTTACAACACAGCAAATGATATTTTGAGCCAACGCATAGAGAACAATGGAAGCATTTGGGCACAACCACTGCTGCTAAAATAGAATAGCAACTCTTTTATTAATTTAATACCTTAAGACATGAAAAAGAACAAAATCGTAATATACCAAGTATTACCTAGATTATTTGGAAACACGAATGCTGAATTAACCCCTAATGGGACACTTGAACAAAATGGCTGTGGCAAGTTGAACGACTTTACCGACACCGTTCTAAAAGAGATTAGAGCACTAGGCTCCACCCATATTTGGTACACAGGTATTATTGAACATGCTACCCAAACTGCGTTTAAGAAACCAAGTATTCCTGCTGATCACCCTGGAGTATTAAAAGGAAAGGCTGGTTCACCGTATGCCATAAAAGATTACTACGATGTGGCGCCTTCATTGGCTACAAACGTAACAAATCGAATGAAAGAATTCGAAGAGTTAGTAGTTCGCTCACATAAAAACGACCTACGTGTCATTATTGACTTTGTACCTAACCACGTAGCCCGTCAATACAAGTCGAATGTACAACCTAAAGGCACAATACAGTTGGGTGCTAAAGACAAAAAGACAAAGGCATTCGATCCAAATAACAATTTCTATTACATTCCGAACACACCACTTACACCGACATTTGATATGTCGGCAGATGGCGTTGAACCCTATACTGAAAATCCTGCTCGTGCCACTGGTAACGATCAGTTCACTGCCTATCCCAACCGAAATGATTGGTATGAAACCGTAAAACTAAATTACGGTATAGACTATCAAGACGGACGTAAAAAACATTTTAACCCTATTCCAAACACGTGGGAGAAGATGCGCGACATACTACTTTTTTGGGCAAGTAAAAAGATTGATGGTTTCCGTTGCGATATGGTCGAAATGGTGCCAGTTGAATTTTGGAGTTGGGTTATTCCGATTGTAAAGCAAGACTATCCTCAAATTGTATTTATTGCAGAAGCATACGATCCAAATCAATACCACAACTACCTGATTGAAGGCAAGTTCGATTATCTGTATGATAAAGTGGGCCTCTATGATACCCTAAAAAACGTTATGAATGGAAGCCAACCTGCATCAGATATAACGGCTTGTTGGCAAACATTAAATGGGATGGACAACCGCATGCTGAACTTTTTAGAGAACCACGACGAACAACGAATCGCATCCGATTTCTTTGCTAATAATCCATTTAAAGCAATTCCAGCAATGGCCGTTGCTTCTTGCATCAATGTAGGACCTGTGATGGTTTACTTTGGTCAGGAATTTGGAGAACGAGGCATGGATCAAGAAGGTTATAGTGGTCTAGATGGACGAACTACTATTTTTGACTACTGGTCGGTAGATACTGTAAGAAGATGGTTTAACGAAGGACATGTTAACCTCATCAATATGAGCGAAGGCGAAGAGTACATTTACAATCACTACAAACGTATTCTAAATATAGCAAGAGAAGAACAAGCCATAACTCAAGGTGTGTTTTTTGACTTGATGTATGCAAATCCATTCTCAGAAAACTTTAATCCACACCGTCAATACACTTTTATTCGAAAATACAAAGAAGAAATCATTCTTGTGGTTGCTAACTTTGATAGCTGCAATAGAGAGTTGGACATCAATATCCCTCAACATGCTTTTGACTTTTTAGGAATAAAGCCAACACATCGTGTAGAGGTGATGGATTTAATGGAACAACAAAAAGAGACCAT
>JASLDF010000059.1 GCA_030151635.1 Bacteroides sp.
CTTGACAATCCATGCCAATACCACCCTGCTGGAGAGCTTAATTAACAACCTCATCGTTAATGCAATTAAACACAACAAACCAGAGGGGTCGATCTACATAACTGTGGATGGTAATACCTTTACAGTGAGCAACACGGGTACCGATCCAGAATTGGTTCAAGAAAAGATATTCAGAAGATTCAGCCGAACAACCGAAGAGAAAAAAGGTAATGGCTTGGGCTTGGCTATTGTATCGCAAATTTGTAAACTACACAGGTGGAACATCGCCTACTCTTTCATCGAAAACCGACACACGTTCACGGTTTGTTTCGATGCTTAAGGCAAAGAGTGACTCATTTAAAAATGGCTACCTAACTTAATTTGGGTAGCCATTTTTGCTTTAAGATATTAAATCTTGTCAATTGCCACACCGCAAAACAATCTGAAGAAAACCAACTACTGATGGTGCGACTGCAACTCAATTGCGGAGCCAAACTTAAACTCAACAAGCTACGTTGCTATTGCCCCACCAGCAAAATAATCAGAAGAAAACCAACTACTGATGATGCGACTGCAATCTAATTGCGGAGTCTAAACTAAAACTCAACGAACCACTTGTCAATTGCCACACCGCAAAACAATCAGAAGAAAACCAACTACTGATGATGCGACCGCAACCTAATTACGGTGCCAAACTTAAACTCAACGAGCTACTTGTCAATTGCCCCACCACAAAACAATCAGAAGAAAACCAACTACTGATGGTGCGACTGCAACTCAATTGCGGAGCTAAACTAAAATTCAACGAGCTACGTTACTATTGCCACACCGCAAAAACAATCAGAAGAAAACCAACTACTGATGATGCGACCGCAACTCAATTGCGGAGCTAAACTAAGACTCAACGAACCACTTGTCAATTGCCCCACCGCAAAACAATCTGAAGAAAACCAACTACTGATGATGCGACCGCAACCTAATTACGGTGCCAAACTAAAACTCAACGAACCACGTTGCTATTGCCACACCGCAAAACAATCAGAAGAAATCCAACTACTGATGATGCGACCGCAACTCAATTGCGGTGCCAAACTAAAACTCAACGAACCACTTGTCAATTGCCCCACCACAAAACAATCAGAAGAAAAAGGGGTAGTTCTAAAAAACAAAAAGGGTATCGTAACCTAAATTACAATACCCCTATATCACCAAAAAACTAGATATTAATTATTGATAAAGTTAAGTATATCCGCTGGATAATGCACCATAGCACCCTCTTTCGTACAAACATAGGCCGATACATCGACGGCAAATTTATGTGCCTCGGCAATGGGTTTACCTTTCAATAACGCAGCACAGAAAGATGCGGTAAACGAATCGCCTGCACCAACGGTATCCGCCACTTTTACCAACGGTGTGGGTTGGTAGGAAACTGTGTTTTTTGTAAACACATAGCTTCCTGCAACACCACAAGTTAGGATGAGCATTTTAAGATTGTAATCGCAAACTAGTGCACGACAAACCGACTGCATGTCTTGAGGTGCATAGCCAAACAACTGTGCAATAACCTCTACTTCTTCGTCGTTTGTTTTCAACACGTTTGCCTTGTGGAATGAATTTTCAAGTATCTCTTTGGTATAAAATTGCTGGCGAAGGTTTATGTCGAATATCTTCAAACTATCGTTGGTATTGGGCATGATGTCTAGGAATCTGTTGATGGCATGGCGACTTTTCTCGCTGCGTTGTGCCAATGAACCAAAACAAAGCACGGTTGTGCGACGTGCCAGATCTTCCAAATCGGACGTGAGGCGAATGTTATCCCATGCCACATTTTTACAAATTTCATATTGTGGAATGCCTTTGTCGTCGAGCTGAACCAACACTTGCCCAGTTGGGTGTTCGCAAATATCGAAGTGATAGTTTACGCTGTGGGTATTGAACTGCGTAATGATATCGCGTCCCAACTCATCATCGCCAATAGCGCTTATAACACAACTATTTAATCCCATTTGTCCTGCGGTATACGCAAAATTTGCAGGTGCACCGCCTAATTTTTTCCGACCGGGAAAAACGTCCCATAAGACCTCCCCCATGCCTACTACAACTTTTTCTGTCAACATATGCTTTGTAATTTATATCTGTTGATGTTTAACTTTATTCTTTATTTACTGCCCACTTTTATGCGTTCGGAAAGTACCATGAGATAGGCAACACCGACTAAAAGAACCGAAATGGCTCCCAATTGAGAATCGAAGATGTCGGATACTATTCCCATTGTAAAAGGGAAGATGGTTCCGCCAAACAGCCCCATAATCATGAGTCCAGACACTTCGTTTTTCTTCTCGGGAAGGTGATTTATAGCTTGCGAGAAAAGTATTGAGAAGACGTTCGAATTGCCAAAGCCAATGAGTGCAATGCAGCCAAAGATGAGGTATTGATTGTCTACAAAAAGCAATAGAATACTACCCACAGCAATCAAAAACACACTAAAGGTAAAGAACGACTTTAAAGATACACGAGAAAGTATGAACGAGCCCAACAGGCAACCTACCAAACGGGAAAGGAAATAGATACTAGTGGCAACACCTGCTTCATTAAGGGTTAATTCGGAGTTTTCAATGAGCAATTTTGGTGCTGTTAGGTTCGTACCTACATCAATACCCACATGACACACAATACCAATGAAACAAAGCAACACTGTTTTATCGGCCAATAGAACAAAGCAGTCTTTAAAACCTGAGACCTTGGCATCTGCACGACTTTGCTCTTCTATTTTCGAAAATCCCAAACAGACAATGGCAAGAATGGCAATGATCATAAACAAGGGAAACAACAACTTCCAATTGTCGAACATCAGTGCGGCACGGGCTGCAATTAAGGGAGCCGAAAATGAAGCAATGGCCTTAATGAATTGCCCAAAAGTGAGCATACTAGTTACCTTGCGCTGACTTACAATATCTGACAGCAACGGGTTTAGTGATACTTGCATCAAAGCATTACCAATGCCAAGGAGTGAAAACGAAATGACCATTCCCCACATGGAATAATGAATAGTGGGAATGAGGAGTGCCACAACCGTAACCCCCAAACTGAGTAGGACGGTTTTCTTACGCCCTATTTTATTCATTAATACACCCGTTGGAACAGAAATTATCAAGAACCAAAGGAATACCATTGAAGTTAGGAAATTGGCTGTAGTGTTGTTGAGTTGAAAATCGGCTTGAACGTAATTAGTGGCAATGCCTACCAAGTCTACAAAACCCATAGCAAAGAAACTTAAGAAAATAGAGAGCAGGGCAAAGTCTGAACCCTTTGCACCTGCCTCTAGCACTGTATGATTTGAATTTGTCATTATATATCGAAGTATTAATAGGTTATTATTAATTGCTTAGGAAAGATTTATCAATCCATGTTTGCAAGACAATTGACTGATGGATAAACTAGAAAGAACAAGACGCCCTATTCGCTACTAGTAATGGCTTCTATTTATAGGCACAAAGCCACAACCTTTTTGCCCCAGCCAATGTTCTATTTGGGCACAGCAAGCGAAACTGCAAAAGAACTCTCGAGGCTGTTTGCTAACTAGACAATGAATTTGCGTAGAGCAGTCATTTACTAGAGCCAGCCCAACGGGACAATGCAAGACTCCTTGCTTTACTAAAGCTTTTATAGGATATATGCAGAAGTAATGCGTTCTACTTCTTAATATCCTTTTCAAGGCTTGCACTCCTGATAATCGTGAAACTACCAGGAGGGCCTCTTTAAAGAAATCGATGTTTCTTTTAGACATAGTATAGATTTTAGATAACAGATTGGTTATAACAAAAAGCTTTGAAAACCGCCGTCCCCCCACCGAAAATATCTATCAATCCTTTATTCTGGAAAGAAGAGACGTTCGTTTTTCAAAGCGACCGCAAGAACGGCATTAAAGGAATTGGACAATAGCACTTTTGTTTCAAAAGATGTAAGATTTGATACAAAATAGTTTTAAAGTGCTTTTTGTATCAAAAGTAATAGAATATGAAACAATTTTAATAACTTTAAAGGAGCAATTAAATGCATCTCTCTAGTATTACATGTATAAAGTGCAACAAAATTCACAATGCAGCTACGTGAAGCTGACTTAAACTTTAATGCCTTTACTTAATTTAGAAAAATTGAACAATATAAAATATTAATGCACTATGAGAAAACTTATTTTATACATCGCAACCTCTATTGATGGATTAATAGCAGGTAATAATGGCGACCTAAAGTGGTTCGATAACTTCCCTAATCCAAAGCAAACCGACTACGGGTACCAAGGATTTTATGATACGGTTGATACCGTTATTATGGGAGGTAAAACTTTCCGTGCAATCGCAAACATGGATGTCGAATGGCCTTATGCTGGAAAAACAACCTACCTCATTTCAAAGACGAATGAAGATCCGGGTATTCCGGGTGTATCGGTTCTAGGTGAAAACTGGGAGACCGAGTTGAAAGCCATCTTAGCCCAAAAGGGAAAGAATGTATGGGTTGTTGGTGGTGGCGAATTGGTGGGTTTGTTGCTTAAAGCAGGCTTCATAGATACCATGATTCTTTCGCAATTTCCAACCATATTAGGTAAAGGAACACCATTGTTTACACACGTTTACGATTTCTCAAAATGGGAACTTTCAAGAGGTAGATACTTCTCGAATGGGGTAATTCAAACGGAATACGTCCGTAAAATTTCTAGCAAAGTGCAGTAGTCTAACCGAGATTAACCTACACTTTTAACTGATATCAGAGCCGACGGGTAAAGTTCTTCTTATAAAATGATGAGAAGAATCTTCCGCCTCTGATATTTTTTTGTGCATACCTGTAAACTATTTATTGGATTGTAAAACCTCAACACATCCATCTTTTCGTGCCTGCATCGAAGATTAATAGACCTAAAAACTAATCCAGTTTACCCACCCCACTATTCATTACTATAACTTCACGAATATGGATTGCTCGAAAAGACTTTAATTCACTTATATACAACAAGTATATATTGCATGCATTGTGAAAGACTCCGTTGTTAACTCTAAAATTGGTATGCGAAGTTTTAATAAATCCACAAGCTATGTACCAACACTGTCTAAAGTATGTATGCGAAAAAAGCTATTCTTTTTTCAAGGTCAACTGCCCCACTTCATCTAAATACAAACCTACACGCACGCTAAATAGCCGCGTATCAAAACCATCAGTAGAAAATGTATGATGCTAGTTAACTTACCGATGACTTGTGAGTTTAACGGGTGTAATATTTAAATAATTTAAATATTACAACATCATTGAGTTTTTTTATTTAAATAGAAGCACATCTTTAAAATACAATTTATACAAAACCACCAGATATGCATAATATGAAAGAATAATAGGAGTAATTTATATTTTATTCTTAAGTTATGTTCTCGAAAACAGCAACATAACAATCAAGCAATCAATGAATTGATAATATTATATGCTTTAAAACATATCATATCCACTACATAGCCTCTCTCCGGACATTTTAAAGACATAATCCTATTTATATAATATTTTAGCACCTTTATTAAAACAAGAATACTTATTTTCGTGTTATATAGTCAAAGAAAGAGTATTTGGTTAACAGCATTTACGAATACTCGAACTAGTGATATTGGTCGGAGCAGACTGACTGTTACTATATGTTTCTTCGACTATTTAATTAAAGTTGCTACGATGGAGCACCTAGACTAAATCGAATAACCTGTATAGAAAACTTTTAATTACACATCTAAAAAAAACAACTAGAGTGCGAAATCTTAACCGTCCAATATCACTTTTTAAATTTAAACAAATAGCAATTTCTTACTAATTATATAAATATACACCTGCTTCAGATTTCATACTTTGTTTAATAATAACAAGAAAAGGGATTCAAATTGAATCCCTTTTCTAATGTATGTTAATCTAAATACCAGCCCTGAACGTCGTCCCAATCGAACTCTTGATTATCGAATAAAACCTCCCACTCTGCTTTAGGCAATACTTTCTTCCGTATTTCGGTTAAGCAGCCTGCCCAGTAAAGAGCCGCTTCGTAGGCTTCGTCTTCAAACTCCATTGGCAAATGTGTTTCGCCAGCCAATACGATGGGTGGCTCTTCGTCTTCATATAGATAAAACTCATTTCCACGATCTGGAAATTTCGTACTATCATCCCAACGAGTTATTATTTCATCTAATTTTTCTAATTCTTTTTCGTTTAGTGGTTTATCACGTTTTACTGTATAATAAATATTGAATAATCCCATAAGCTTAAGTTTACTCGGTTTGTGCTTCCCTCGATTTTCAAACTATCATTCTAGACAGGATAGAAGAAAGAGATGGCATACGTTGAATAATCAGTTGCTAGAAATTACCTCTACCAGAAGAATTGCACATAAGACATCGCAATACCCCCGAAGAAGATATTGAGCAAATATGCATACCAACGACTGATAGATGGTCTATGGTCTGCATTCTGCATTCTAGCTAATTTTATTAATACAATTCTTTGGTTAAAATATCGTTATAGAACGATGCTAACTTTTTGGTTACGGCAGCAGCAAAAGCTTTACCTTTCTCGGCTGTAGCCAATTTAGGATCACCAATACCTGTTGTCGGTGCTACCTTCTCCCAATTACGTGGAGTCCATACCATGCCTTCTTTCAAAGCATCAATAGCAAAAGTTGTAGAGCGACCATCGCCTGCAGTTTTCAAATCGACCAAGTCGGGATGATAGTGCATTAATACCGATGTTTCCAGCTCGTCTGCATGATCGTCTGGCATCTCAAAGAAGTCTTTAGGCTTCGCCAATTTAAACCACTCGCAAGTAAAGATAGTCATGCCTGGGTGTGAAATTACGAAATCACGAATCATGTTCTTGAAATTATTTCCACCGTGTCCGTTAATAATAACCAATTTAGTGATGCCCTGACGCAATAGAGATTCAACAATGTCACGAAGAATGTAACGTTGCGTATCGTAGCTACCATGAATACAGAAAGGCTGATTACTTTGACCTGGATTCTGGCTACCAAATGGAACAGCAGGCAATACCATGCCACGAACACCGTATTTATCGAAGGCTTGAACTGCCGAATCTACAGCAATGCTTTGTGCCAAATAACAATCGGTTAAATAGGGTAAGTGATAGTTATGAGGCTCTGTTGCACCCCAAGGAAGAAGTGCGTAATCGTATTGCAACTCTTTCACCACGCCATAATTTTCAATGGCAAGATTCATTCCTTTACTATCGTTGGTATGTTGATTCATTGTTTTTAGTCTTTAATTTCCTTCTTCAAAAGCAGAAAGGAAGGTTAATAGTATAAATTATCTTTAAAAAAAACTATAGAACACCATCGCATCCTTAAAAGTTTGTGTTCTACTTTCCTTTTAATATTCCTAAAGCTAATCAATTTTATTCAATTCCTAAATTTATTTATTAATGGTTTTGTTAAGAATCAAATTATACGTAATATATCGGTAAATTAATGTTTGTTTCAACCTTTATTAAATCTGTTTGTAGTGAATAATTAAAGCTGAATATTTGGTAAAAAGATTTAATCTTTATCGTAAAAAATATATCTATAGAAACGTAGCTAGTATGTGCTATTTAACTATATTTGCCCACCAAAATAAAAGATTCTGGGTTAATCTAATGCACAAACAACCAAGATAAGCCTAGAACCAAAAAATAACTATTTAACTACAAGTGGTATGAAACTAAATTATGGCTATTACGAGGACGAATACAGTGATAGCAGCTTTGAAGATGACGACATGTTCGACGACGATTCTTTTGAAGGCGAAGATACAGACTATCTGAAAGAAGGTTTTTCAATTGACAAAGACATGGACGACCTCCTTGACGACGAAGAAGACGATTTTGATTTCGACGAAGACGATATTGATATGGACGAGTTGGATGATTTTATCAGTAACTTAGATCTAGACGATGACGAAGTAGAGTAAGTCTATATCACATACCCAAAAATATCACGGAGCAAATAGGAGTTTATTAAACCTATTTGCTCCGTTTCATTTAAGAGATATGCACAATACTCAGTCAAATATTATTTCCTTTATCGAAATTGTTTTTTATGATATCGGTTCTCCATCCGATTCTGCTTCATACAAGTGTAAATCAAACACATGAACTACACTCATAAAATGGCTCATTAGTTCTGTTGCGATACCCTCATATCTCTCCCAATTCGTTGTCGACGTAAAGAAATAGAGTTGAATGGGAACTCCTTCGCTAGACGGTTCCATCATGCGAACCAATTGAGTAAATCCACCCTTAACCAATTCACTTTTAGCTAAATAGTTTTGCAAGTAAGCAACATATAAATCACAGTTCGTAACGGGTACTACTCCGCCCAGCAAATCTCGATCAACAAACGAATTGTTCTCTTCTTTAGTAACAATTACTTTATTTAAGTAATCTACCCCTCGAAACTTACTAAGTTCCTCTTCTTTCATGAAACGAATACTTCTTTGCTTAATATATATTGATTTAACCACACGTCTTGCACCCGCTTGTGCCATTCCTTTCCAATTTTGAAACGAGTCGGATACCAAAGCATACGTTGGAACAGTTACAATCGTCATATCAAAGTTTTGTACTTTTACAGTTGTAAGAGTAACCTCTTTAACTTTACCATTAGCACGGTACTTTGGCATTTCAATCCAATCTCCAAGTTCAACCATATTATTAACACTCATCTGTATACTCCCAACAAATCCTTTAATGGCATCTTGAAAAACCAACATAGTTACTGCAGACAGAGCCCCTAAAGCAGTAAGAATAGTACCTGCTGATTTTCCGGTTAATATGGCAAAACAAATAATAGACGCCACAACATATAAAATAATGGAAACAACTTGCCTATAACTTTGTAGCGGTTTATTCTTAAACGCTGGGCGATTTTGAAGCAAATCCACAAAAGACAACGCCATAGACCGAAGAATATTTATAACAACGATTACCAGATATAACTCAAGAAATTTATCTAACGGAATCACCCAATGTGGGTAATCTACAAATAGTAACTCTAAAATGTTTTTAGTGATGATGTAGGGAATAATTAATCCAACATAAAATGGGACTTTATTCTTCACCATATATCCCATCACTAAACTATCCGAAATATTACCTGCACGTGTAATTAAGAAACGAATAATCTTATTGGTCAACATCACCAGTAAAATTAATGTTACAAGTAGTAAAATGGAAAGTAAAATAAAACGAGCAAAAGGTAGATTCTCTTTTGACACATCAAAATACAACAAGATGTTGTGAATCCAATTTGAAAAAACATTTACATAGCTTTTAGCTTGCTCAACCACTACGTCTTCTTCAATCATATCTTTTTTTATTAAATAAATGAACTCATATTGGATTTAATACAACCAAAACAAGCCCTTGTTTTTTTCTTTTCACAACTATAAAAAGAGATAGAAACACATCATGGTCACCAATCTCTTTCACTATCTAACGCATCTTCAATGCGTGTGCTATCCAGAGCTATACCAACAGTCAATGACTTTTCTAAAGCAATATCTAAGAAACCTTGGAAAGCCATACATAAATCTTCACGTTCTTCGGTTTCAATAAAACAACTCTTCCCATCTAGGATATTGAATTTAGTAGCATAAGACTTTGCTAACTCTTCCAGTCCTTCTTGCAATCTTTTGGAGTCGTGTGTTGTTACACAATCCTCAATCAACTCAAGTGCCGCTTTACGGGTCTCTTTATATATCTTTATAGATTTCTTAAATTGAGCAACCGTAACAAACTCCGAGCCGTCCCAACCACGCAAAGGATTATCTAGGTTCTCGGCCAACCACTCGGGTTTTCGCAGTTTACTAACGTAGAGATCGGTTACTTGTTTCTTGAAACGTTTACGTGCCTCTTTACCCACCTCTTCGGGAATACTGATTAGGCTAAGTGATTCTAAATGGGGGAAATTCTCAACCGCAGGTAATTCATCTTTAGTAAATCCAAAAAGCTCACTAATGCGTAGTTCTTTTAAACTTGCAAGTGTAGCTAGTTCTTGAAAATTAGTAACAAATCCAGGTTTACCATGAAGTCCTAACTTTTCTACTCGGGGATATGCAGCGGCGACATCTTCCATATTTAGATCGGTGATGTTATTCACGGTCAAATTAGTTACCTGCGTTAGCCCATGATTGAGAACACGCCCCGTACACAACACCCAAATCTCAGAACCTTCCTCTTTAGCATAAATCTGCAAATTCGTATTTACATCATCAATCAATGAGAGTTTGGAACACGAATCGGGCAAATACAATTTCTTCAAGCCAGTTGTTTCAATAAACAAAGTACAAATGTTTGTACCTCTTAAATCAATGATCTCTTGTTCTTGATTCCTCATTTGTAGCTCCGAAATGGTTCTACGTTGTTCTAGAAAAGGAATTAACCCTTCAACCCATTTTGTAACGCTCACCTTATTGATGGCTTGTAATACTTCCAACTCGTTGAACGAACCAATTTTATCGAGCAAAGTATGGTCTAGGCTTCCATAAGATTTGCGTAGTTCCATCCCAGCTACATTAATTATAGAAGTATCCGAGATAGCTGCTTTAAACTGTGTACGCTGCACTTCGGGAATCTGTCTCCACTCTAACTCTAACCGCTGTTCTGTTCCCGTGGGCCAACTACTATACGATCTACACTCCCCCGAAATTAACGGAGTTCTATTTGTAATTAGTTGTGCTTGGCAAGGAAAATTCAACTTATCTCCATGCCTATAAACATGCTCACCCGATTTAAAATACCACCTATCCACACAAAGTAGCTGCATTGTCATCGCATCTGTAGCCATAAAGGGGATTGGTTTATAATAATCCAGGAGAACAAACGTTATTGTCTGTTCCAGAATTTCAATGATTTGAAATGCAATATAGTTATCTCCCTTAGGCTCTTTGAGGCAATAAACATTACCTACCCCTATATCTTCATTCATCCTATTCTAAAGTGCATTAAGTTATTATTCCAAATGACGAATATAAATATAAACAAACAAGTATATACTATCTATTGCTCTATATTCCGATTAAAATGTACAAGACGAACAAGAATACCCCTCACCTCAACCAACAAAGCACAAAAAAAGGAGAGAACCAATACGTTCTCTCCTTCTCTATTTCAACTACTAAAGTCGCTAATTACATCAAGCTTTCGATTTCTCTAAACTCGTCTGCCATGTTAAGACCGTAGTAAATTCTGTATAAACCTTGGATCCAAAGTGAAGTTTCTTCTGGTTTAAGTTCTCTAGCTTTTAGGTAGTACTGAAGAGCCTCTCTGTACAACTCTGAAGCTTTGTCTTCTTCTTTTTTGTAAGCGTTGCTGTTTGTTGGAAGATCTGCAGGAATTGCATTAATAATTTCTAGACCTTGATTCAAATAAATTAAACCAATGTTAGAGTATGCTTCTGCATATTCTGGATTCAATTCTGTTGCTTTTTTGAATAATTCAACAGCCTTATCGAAATCTTTCAATGTATGAAGGATATAACCTTTCACAAACACATAGTTGCTGTTTGTTGGGTCTTTTTCAATCATAGCATCAGCAAGAGCCAAACCTTTTTCAGCTTGTTCATGACCTACGTAGTGGTCAACTAAATTTCCAAAGAAGAAGAAAGATTCTGGGAACATTTCAATACCTTTTTGAAGAGTAGCTGTCATGCCATCAAAATCTTCTGTTGCTTTGTAAGCTTGAGAAAGGAACTCCAAAGCTTGCATACCTTCTTGAGAATCTGCAATAGCCAAAGGAGCTAGGTTAATAATTTCAGCATTGTTTTCTAAACGAGCAGCTGCAAGCGTTCCGTAGTAAGCGATTGTCTTGTAGTTTTCGTCCGAAGAAATCAAGTCTTCACCTTCAAAAATTGGAAGTTTAGCCGACTCTAGATAAGCTTTAAAATAATTAAGAGCATCTTGGTCTTGATTTAAGTTGAAGAAATAAACTCCACCATTAATCAATTCAGGACGCATAGCCTTTAAAGTCTTAGCATTCGCTTTTCTGAATTTATTCTTTACTTTACCTTTTTCATTAGGAATTTCTGATAATTCATCGCATTTTGAATAGAATTTCACCATTTCCGAAACACTGTTATATACACCTAATGTGTCATAAGCTTGGTTAAGGTACTGTTTCTTTTGTTCTTCTTCCACTTTTCTTAGTTGAACAAAACCAGCCATATCCCATGCACTTGCATCGTTTTTGGTTTCGTTGTTCTCCAAAGCTTCGTTTATCAACTGTTCGGCTTGACCGAAGTCAGGTTTCACTGCATTAACAAGTCTTTTTGCTTCTTTTACGTTCTTTTGTTGAGCGAATGATAAGCTAAAAGCACCTGCTATTAATGCTACAGATAGTAATAGTTTTTTCATGATTCTATAATTTAAATATTTAGTTTCTAATTAAATCAATGCTTACTCTTCTGTTGTTGTATTTTCTTCTTCAACAGAATCGTTACTGATTTCTTCTAATTTTTCGCTAGATACTTTGCATACAGATGCAATTTGGTCGTTTCTTTTCTCAAGGTTAATTAAACGAACCCCCTGAGTTGCACGTCCCATTACACGAACTGCGCTCATATTTAGTCGAATTGCAATTCCCGATTTATTGATAATCATTAAATCATTATCGTCCGTTACCGACTGGATACTAATTAGTTTTCCGGTCTTTTCGGTTAC
>JASLDF010000089.1 GCA_030151635.1 Bacteroides sp.
AAATAAAATGAATAAGAAATATACTTTATTGACCTTATTATTGGGTCTTATATTGGTGTCGTCTTGTGGTAAATGGACTGACCCTACAGCAAAAGGTTTTGAAAAAGATGCACTTGATGCACTTTATGAGAATAGAGATAAACCGAAATGGGATGCAGAAGATGCTCGAGATAAAGAGAATAAAGAAGCATATGAGCAATATTTAAGAAATCTTCGAGCATATAAAGAAACTGAACACCCAATTATGTTTGGTTGGTTTAATGCTTGGCAACCTGAAGCTCCAGGTCCTTACTCAAAGTTATCTCTTTTGCCTGATAGTATGGATGTGGTTTCTATTTGGGGAAATTGTTTCAATCTAAGTGAGGAAAGAATCAAAGAACTAAGAAATGTGCAAAGTAAAGGTACTAAAGTTGTTTTTGGCTGGATTATCGAACATATTGGAGACCAAATTAGATGGGGTGAAGATTGGGAAGTTAAATGGGATACAAATGATAAGTATGAAGCTATTGAAATGTATGCACAAGCAATTATGGATACTGTAGCAAAATATGATTATGATGGTTTTGACTATGACTACGAACCATCTTATTCATCTCCATTTAAACCAGGAAATCACTGTGGTAATCTAACATCATGTAGTTCTAGTAGTGGTAAGCAATGGGAAAACCATTTCATGAAAACTATGAGAGAAAAACTAGATGCTTATGGTGAACTGAAGGGTAAGAAAATGTTATTCCACTTGAATGGTTCAATCCATTGGTTAGATCCCTCTTCAGCTAAATACTTTGATCGATTCGTGGTTCAATCTTATAATGGTAACTTTGGTGCTGTAGGTAGTGTTGAAGGAATTGCTTCTAGATTGAATGTAAGTCCCAAACAAATTGTCTTTACAGAGTCGTTTGAAGGTAAGCCTCATAACAGACCTACATTTGTTAGTAAGTATGCTA
Organism: Bacteroides sp.; assembly: GCA_030151635.1. GTDB lineage: Bacteria > Bacteroidota > Bacteroidia > Bacteroidales > Bacteroidaceae > Bacteroides_E. The sequence goes on from JASLDF010000089.1 coordinate 948, forward strand.
AGTATGTTACTGACCGTGATAATAATTTAGGTGGAATTGGTGTTTATCATATTAATGAAGATACTTTTAATAATGATAATTATAGACACGTTCGCGCAGCTATAAGTACTATGAATCCTCCTATTCGTTAAGATCTAAAGATTTGAAAAATGAAACTTTATAAAATATTAAATATAAACTTTGTAGCCCTCTTATTGGCATTGGTATTTACAGCCTGTGATAGTAATCATGGTAAAAAACCTGGTAATGCAGCGTATATGGAGGAGGCAGCAAACAATAAAGCTCTTGTAAGTTTGACTGCAGGTCCTGATGGAGGTGTTACTTACGTTAGTCCAAGAATTGCTAACTTGAGTTCTTCAGATGTAACATTGACTATCGGAGTTGATGAAGTAGCATTAGAAAAGTTTAATCAATTGAATAATGCTTTGTATAGACCGATTAAAGCTGAAGATGTGTCTTTTATTCTTCCTGATGGTACCGTTGTGGAAGGGTTAGATGCTGATTATGTAATTAAAGCAGGTGAAGTTGGTTCGTCAATTGGCGTTAAAATTGGATTGCTGAATAATGAAAAATATCCGTCAAATGAAAAGTTTGCAATTCCTGTAAGTATTAAATCAGCAGCTGGTACAAAGGTGATAGATAAAAACAAAACTATGATTATTACATTAAATCGTATTGTTGTTACATCTGTTGCGAACATGTCTGGTGGTGGTATTGTAATTTCTCCATACAAATCATTTGAAGATGCTGATGAGTGGACACTTCAAGTTACATTTAACTTTAAGAACTTGTCTCGAGGTAACCTGACAAATACTTACTTTAGTAATAGTGCGGGTGGTGAATTCTATACAAGAACAAGTGGTACAACTGGTATCCAAGTTAAAAATGGTCGTGACGGTGATGATACTTGGACTCAGAAGGCTCTACCTGGTAGAAAATGGTTGCAAATATCTTATGTTTACAGAGATAAAGAACTTTCTGTTTATGTGAATGGCGAATTGCACAAGCTGTTTAAAACAACAAAATTAGCTCCAAGACAAAGTAAGAGTATTACTGTAGGTAATGGTGGCTATGATAATGATTACATTCGTGAGATTCGTTTCTTTAGTAAAGCCCTATCTGAAACTGAAATTCTAGAAAATATTTATCAACCATTGAGTAAAGAAACTCCAAATTTAGAGGTTTATATACCAATGACTGAAGAAACTGGAATTGAAGATGTTTTAGACAAAGGTACTGTTGTTGAAAAACACAATGGAACTAGAATTGGTTGGATTAAAAACGTGAAATTTCCATCAGATGAACTAGTAATAATTGAATAACACTATGAAAAAAAATAATATATTATTATCCGTTTTTACAGCCGGATTAATGATGGGAACACTTAGTTCTTGTAATAAAAATGATATTGAAATCATACAACAAGACTCTTCATGGAGTATTGATAAAAAATACGAAGATGAAGATATAAGAAAAAAAGAAGGTGAAATTCCTGCAGGTGACTTGGTTTATCTAAGTATTAATAATCTTAAAGGTATTGGTTTCCATGAAAATGGTAAAACAACGCTTACTTTAGATTCTAATAAAAAGTTATATGTACAGTTAACAAATGCTTTAGACACAGATGTTGAAGTCAAGTTTGTTGTGGATAGCGAGTCACTTCCTAAAGGTGTTAGTTTGATTCCAAGCGAAGCTTATAAACTCGATAATCTAGTTGTTAAGGCCGGTGAAGTTAAAGTAGAAACTAATTTTGAAATAGTTAATCCAGACCTAATCACTAAGGGAGTATTTGAGCTACCTATTAAAATTGAAGTTAGCCATAAAGATATTTTCGCAGCTAAGGTTAGAGGAGTATTTAATCTTAAATGTAATATTGAATATTCTTATGGACTTTTGGATGCGTCTATTACAAGTTTAGAGGGTGAAACATTTAACAATAAACTTAAATTATCTAGTAATGCTGATGAAGGTAATCTTAAGTTTTTAGTTGATGGTGATTTCGAAGGAAAAGATTCCTACTGGGATACTACTGTTTGGAGATCTACTAGTAAAGATGATTTTATCCGAGTAGATTTCGATTCTGATGTAGTTCTTAAAGGTTTGACTATTACCCCATATTACTATTACCCTTTCTCTAGTGTTAAGGTATATACTATGGATAAGAATGAACAAAAACTATTAGGTGTTTATTCTGCGATAGGTACCAAAACTCAAACTATTGCATTTAAAGAGCCTACAAAAGTTGATAATTTAATTTTGACTTACTTTGTTCCAACTAAGTCAAAAGTTTCTCTTTCTGAGTTGTCTTTTGTAAAATAATGTAAGTTCTATATTTTTATTATATTCGAAAAGGAGGTGGTTATTCCATCTCCTTTTTTTATTTTTCTAAGTTTAAGTTATGAATAAAAATACTAACAAGTGTAATTTTATACAATTGTAGCCTATTGCTAATTTTGAAAGTAAATGAAGCTTTTTCCCGATTTTATTTAATTGATGCATTAAGATGTGATTATTTATGTAATTATGTTTTTAACTAAAAAAAAGTAGGCTTATTCTTAAAATTATTTATTGAAATAATTTTAACTATTGTTAAAATCTAAATTCTTTATTGTTAGCAATTGATTAAGCAACAATTGATTGTGTGTCTATTTTTAGATGTTATTAAAAGATAAGTTTAAAATATGCCTTCTTGTTCCTAAAAATATTAATTATAGACTCAGTTTAATTAGATATTATTCCCTAACATTGCACTGATTATTTGTTTTAAATCAATTTTGATGGTTGTTTAAAGTAAATATAAGTTTAATAATGAATCTAATTCTAATTGAAGAATGAACAAGAATTTTAATCGTAAGAGTATTTTTATGCTACTTTTACTTTTTGCCACGTCATCTTTGAAGATAGATGCAAATGAAACTACT
>JASLDF010000105.1 GCA_030151635.1 Bacteroides sp.
AATTTCTCGTAATACATGCTCAAAAATCCTTTTGTCGGGTTTATTTACACCTATTTCATCAGATAGAAAGACTCCACTAAAGTACTTTTCAATCCCACCCGATTTCATTTTAAGATATTGCATCTCCGTAAATCCATTTGACACAATATACAAAGGGTACTTCGGATAAAGGTATTCCAAGACTTCCAACGCACCCGAAACAAGTTTTGGCTTTGTAGGTACCAATTTGAAATAAGTTTCCATAAAATGAGTAACAAACAGTTCATCATTCAGACCTACTTCTCTAAATGGGTGGTTAAACCGTCTGTGATTCAGCGTATCTTTATCTATTTCACCTCGACTATAAGCATGCCAACACTCCTGATTAAAAGGCTGGTATAATTCATAGAAATGCTCAAATGAATTGAAGTAGTTCTCTAAGTTAAACTCTTTGAAAACTTCTTTGAAAGAGTCTAACACATTGGCATCACAATCCCATAGTGTATCATCAAGGTCGAATAATATTGCTTTGTATTTCATAATTCTAAAAATAAAAAGGAGCCAGACAACTAGTGTCCAGCTCCTTCAATTCTATACATTGATTGTATTTACTATTTTACCAAAATCACAAGGAAACGTGTTACACTCCAGAAATCTTTAGCATTTGTAATTGTTAATACATATTCTCCTTTTGTATTCTTATCTAAAGTATAAGAAGTTTCTGGATGAGTTGTTAACAATTTAGCCGATTTAGAGAATAACTCAATCGATTTAGTGGTACGAATATCAATTTCCGAGAAGTAATCTTTATTATAGTCATTATCTGCAAGAACCTCTCTTGATTTAAACATCCCGCCACCAGTCATGATTTTTTGATCTTTAAGCTCCGACTTAGTACCAAAAACGAACCAAGCTCTATTCAACAAGCGATCTTGCTCATCAACAGTAGCAGCCTTAGCATCATTTGCATCAACCAAAGACTCCACATCAGCAGTTAAATTACTAACAGCAGCATCTAATTCCTGAATTCTAATATTCTTAGAAGCCAATTCTGTTTGCAATTCACTAATTCTATTGGTCTTTTCTGCCAGTTCGCTCTTCAAGTTTTGAAGTGTACGACTCAATTGAGCAGAAGATTGATTATTTTTCTTCAAAAGAGCTTCAAGTTTTTCAATTTGAGCTTTATTATCTTCCATGGTTTTAGATATAAACTCTAAATCCGACTTAATTTTCTCTCGTGCTGAAGCAGCACCTTTTTCAGTGATTGAGCCTCTTTGTAAATCAACTCTATTTTCTGCAATGTCGATTTGACGGAATCCTTCTTGGATTTCATTAAAAGTAGCCCAAAATTCTTCTAGCTCTTTATCTTTTTGAGCTATTTCTGTTTGCAATGCATCTTTTTCTGCTTGTAGTTTCTTTTTTTCGCCCAAGTTACATGAACTTATAAGAACGACACTAAAAAGCAATAAGCCTAAGTATTTTTTCATACATTTAATTATTTATGTTTGACATCTATTTTGTGTGAGCACCTCCCAAAACAACAACTATTTCGCCTTTTGGTGGGGTTACTGTAAAATGTTTTATTACCTCTTCCAGAGTACCACGTACGGCCTCCTCATAAATTTTAGAAATCTCTCTACTCACAGACACTTCACGGTCTGCACCCATATACTCAACCAACTGCGTAAGCGTTTTTACCAATCTATATGGTGACTCGTAAAAAATCATCGTTCTTGTTTCCAATGCTAACTCTTTAAAACGAGTCATTCTTCCTTTTTTAGGAGGAAGAAACCCTTCGAAACAAAATCGATCATTTGGCAATCCTGAAACAACAATTGCAGGTATCATAGCCGTAGCCCCTGGCAAACATTGAACTTCAATCCCTTCTTTAACACATTCACGTACAACTAAGAATCCTGGATCTGAGATTGCAGGTGTTCCGGCATCAGAAATCAAAGCAACATCCGAGCCAGCTTTTAACATATTAATAACATTACCCAATGTTTTATGTTCATTAAATTTGTGATGAGATTGCAATGCATTCTTAATTTCAAAATGCTTCAACAACACACTGGAAGTCCTCGTATCTTCGGCCAATATTAAATCTACCTCTTTTAGAATGCGAAGAGCTCGTAGTGTTATGTCCTCAAGATTACCTACGGGGGTAGGCACAATATATAAAATTCCCATTATTATTCTGCTTTAAAGTTTCGTTTTAAAAATTCATCAAAACTCTCGAAAGCCTCAACCTTTGAATCTAAACCTAGATTTTTAATAGCATAACTTCGAGCTTCTTGATAAGTCTTAAGAGACTCTAATTGACGAACACCTTCTTTAAAGGCAAAACTATCACTTTTAAAAAGCTCTCGTGTATAGTAAAAAACATCATTTAGTGTAAGCGATTTATACAATTCTCCAGGCTGACGCGGCTTGTCTAAAAGGCAATCTGCATTTTCGGATACCACAGAGGCTTTATCTTCTTCTGCTACAATATCAATAGTATCATTTGAATCAAAAGAAACCACATCAATATTGCTATTTTCCATTACAGAACTACTTTCATCATTCTCCAATTGAATATCAACAGTAGTTGGAGATTCTTTTTCCACAACTTCTTTAAATTCCTCAACCTTTGTTACAGACTGATGACTAACTTCACCCTTAACTATTGGAGGCAATGGAGGTACTATTTCTTCCACATCTTTAGAAAAAGGAGGTAGAGCAGAAGGGACTATTCTCTGGTTCTCATTGTCCATCTTTAAAACATCAACCTCAAATGTTTTCTTCAAATTATCTACACGCTGTGCCAAATTGTTCAAAGCACGTGAAGCAACCTCTTGTAATTTTTTATCGTTCGGATTTTTCTCTACGTATTCTAAAAAATATTTTAGTTCTACAAAATCCAGTTCTATGTCATTCAGTATACTTTTCATCTATGTTTTATCGGTGTACTATTAATACAAATGTAGAAATAAATAATTAAATATAAGGTATAGCAAACAAAAGTATTATTTTTGTATGGATAAACTCTAAAACAACTCATGGTACTATTTTCCGAAAATCAAACCCTTGAAACAAAACAGTTTGGGCGAATTGAAGTAATCTGCGGCTCAATGTTTTCTGGCAAAACTGAAGAGCTCATTCGAAGACTTAAGCGTGCAAAATATGCTAAACAGTCCGTCGAGATTTTTAAACCTTCTGTGGATACAAGATATTCCGATCAGAATGTAGTTTCTCACGATAGCACATCCATTCTTTCTACTCCAGTAGATAGTTCAGCTAGCATATTGCTTCTAGCCTCTGGCGTAGATGTAGTTGGCATAGATGAAGCTCAATTTTTCGATAAAGAATTGGTAACTGTATGCAATGAACTAGCCAATAATGGAACTCGTGTTATTGTTGCCGGTCTTGATATGGATTTCAAAGGAAATCCTTTTGGACCTATGCCTCAACTCTGTGCCATTGCCGATGAAGTTTCAAAAGTCCACGCCATCTGTATGCAGTGTGGTAGCTTGGCACTTCATTCACACCGAACAGTTGATTGTGAAAAGCAGGTACTTTTAGGAGAAACCAAACAATATGAACCATTGTGCAGAAAATGCTATCAAAAAGCCATTAAGCAGGCTACCCAAGAATCTATAACACTAAAATTAGAGACATGCCACATAGAAAAGAAATAACGTTTGATCGTTTCATTCGTATTTCCCTAGTTGTAGCTGGGGTTATTTTAGGACTTATGCTTATTAATAGATTAAGCAGTGTACTACTCCCCTTCTTCATTGCATGGATTATATCGTATATGATTTATCCTTTAGTCAAATTCTTTCAATATAAATTACGACTAAAGAATAGAGCATTATCTATCGGACTAGCCTTATTGTCTATATCTGCAATATGTGGTGTTATTTTTTACTTTGTACTCCCTCCAATTATTACTGAAGCAGGTCGAGTAAAAGATTTAATTGTCTACTATGTCAAAAATGGTGGCGAAGCAACAGGATACATCCCTGCTGCCCTACAAGAATTAGTTAAGGATTATGTCGATTTCAATGCACTGTCTAATCTTCTAGATCATCAAACATTCATTAATACAATTCAAAAAGCACTCCCCCAACTGTGGGCACTTATATCAGAGTCTGTATCATTCCTAATTAATCTATTCACCTTCTTTATAATTCTACTTTATGTCGTTTTTATATTGATTGACTACGAATCATTGGCAGAAGGATGGATATACTTACTACCAGAAAAATACAGAAATATTACACAACGTGTAGTCCTTGATGTGCAGCACGGTATGAATAGGTATTTTCGAGGACAAGCACTCGTTGCTTTAATTGTTGGTGTTTTATTTAGCATCGGGTTCTTGATTATAGATTTTCCATTAGCAATTGGATTAGGTCTATTGATAGGTGCTCTAAACATGGTGCCATACTTACAGATTGTAGGATTCATTCCAACAATCATATTAGCTATATTGAAAACAGCAGATACTGGAGGAAACTTCTGGGTTATATTTGGAAGTGCACTGGCTGTATTCGCGATCGTCCAAATTATTCAAGACAGCTACCTTACCCCTAAAATTATGGGTAAAATAACAGGGCTTAATCCTGCAATTATACTCTTGTCTTTATCAATATGGGGATCTTTGATGGGAATGTTAGGTATGATCATTGCCTTACCGCTTACTACTCTTTTGCTTTCCTACTACCAAAGATTCATCATCAATAAGGAAAAAATATTTCAACAGATGGGTGGAGAATTAGCCAATCTAGAAAAAATTGATGAAGATGAAAAAATAAATGAAAAAAAATCAGACAACGAAACTTCTGATAATGAGAAGATAGAGGAATAGCACCAAAATTAAATTGAAAATAATTAGCATCAGCTATTGCATTTAAAGAAAATACCCCTATCTTTGCAACCGCTTAGTAAAAGCAAGGGTATGATTCGCTAGCTCAGCAGGTAGAGCACAACACTTTTAATGTTGGGGTCCTGGGTTCGAGCCCCAGGCGGATCACACAGTAAAGAGGAAAGATTAATTATCTTTCCTCTTTTTTATTTCTGCCCATTTCTCGTTCAAAACAAACAAAATTAAAAATGGAGGAGATAATGATCCCCTCCATAATATTTTCACAAATTATTCTAACACTAAATCTGCTTGCCTATACTCTTCTTTTAGCTTGGAAATAATGTCTTTGACAGTCGATATTTTTTCAGCTAAATAAGCATTGCTACCAGCAAAAGCATATCCCTTTTTCATGTTCCCTTTAGCTGCATTATACAAAGCACTCATAATACAATAGGGGCTTTTTGAGTAATCACAAGTACGAATACAATGGAAAGGGCAACTCTTAGGCACTTCATTCCCCAGTTCAACACTCTCCAAAAACTCATTCTTAATCGCTCTACCCGGCATTCCTACTGGACTCTCTATAATTATTATGTCTTCTTCTTTAGAATTCAAATAAGCCTGTTTAAAGCCATCTGCCGCATCACATTCAACAGATGTAGTAAATATACTTCCCAACTGCACCGCAGAGGCTCCTAAGCCTATAAACTTACGAATATCACGTCCGGAATATATTCCACCTGCTGCAATAACAGGTATATCCTTAATAGATGCATATTTTCTAGTAATCTGAACAACTTCGGGTAATATGTGTTCCAATGCAAACTGCTCATCTAATATTTGTTTCGTTTTGAAACCAAGATGGCCTCCTGCTTTAGGTCCTTCCACAACAATTGCATCCGGCAAATAGTCATAGTTTGTTTTCCATTTCTCGCACAGAATACCAGCTGCCCGAGATGATGAAACGATAGGAACTAGCCGAGTTGTAGATTCGGGTGTTAAGTATGAGGGTAAATCTAACGGTAATCCTGCTCCTACAAAAAGGACATCAACTTTCTCATGAATGGCTGTACGCACCATATCCGAGAAGTTTGAAAGAGCCACCATAATATTAACACCTATAACTCCGGAGCTCTTACTTCTTGCTTTTCGCAACTCTTCTTTCAACCCATAAATACAATTTTCAAAGAATGTTGCTTTGGGCTGACGGTATAAAAGCCCTAATCCTGCAGAAGATATCACTCCCACCCCACCTTCATTTGCCACTGCCGATGCTAATCCTGAAAGAGAAATCCCCACTCCCATTCCACCTTGAATAATTGGAAGATCGATATTCAATCCTCCTATACTAAATGATTTCATTTCTAATGTTGTTTTGATGTTAATGGCTTAAAGATGAACAAATATGAGCAGTTCTATATTACATTAAAAATGCACAATCGTTACAGATTTTACAGATTCAGAATAAACTAATCTGAATCGAAGCACACATATGCATCAATCAACCAACACATTACCAAAATATTTAGTTTTAAAACGGAGAATTAAAAATGAAGGCAAGACAACACTCCTTTTAAGGAAATATAACGGCAGTCATATTCATTTAGTCATCTAAACTACACAAGTAAAGAGAATCTACCTTTATAGCGGATTTATTCAGCAATAATAAAATTAAAACGCGAATCATCGGTAGAAAGTCATATTTTTCCCATTATTTAGCATCTACAAGCTTCAACAAATTAGAATTATGAATGTATATATTAAACACATGGTAAGCCAACGCTGTATAAATGCGGTGGTTGACGCACTAAGGAAAATTGGCATTACTTATAAAACAGTTGAGCTTGGGGTCATCAGTGGGATTAAAGAAATGTCAGATAATCAAAAAGAAACATTTCAATTGGCATTAAAAAATATCGGTCTAGAATTAATTGAAGAGAAAAAAGACAATATGGTGGAGCAAATCAAAATAGCTATCATAGAATCTATATTCTCTACACAAGAAAAGTTTAAATCTTCCTACTCTTCTTTCCTTAGTAAAAAGTTAAATCATAATTACACTTATCTATCCAACCTGTTCACTAAAATAGAAGGTCATACGATTTCTCAATATATTATTAAACAGAGAATTGAACGTGTAAAAGAACTCATACAATACAAGGAGCTCAGTTTTTCCGAGATTGC
>JASLDF010000146.1 GCA_030151635.1 Bacteroides sp.
AGACTCCCCAGCCATTTTCCCAGTCATTGGAGGAAAAATTAAGTTTCCGGAGCCAAAGAACAGAGAGAAAAGCATTAAGCTGACAATAAGAAACTGTTTGGTCGTTAGTTTATTCATTTATAAAGTCTTTTGGTTTAAAATATTTTTTTTACAAGTTTGCTAAATTATAAATTAAAACCACCTATACACTATTAATTAGCAATTAATTTAAGAGTAATTTAATTAAATTGATAGATATACCACATTTTTACGTACAATACGTAAGATTAACGATAAAATATCAATTTGACACTTCGGTTAATTGTTACTTAAAACCTATAAATTAGGGAAGTTATAAACCAGAGATATGTAATTCCAAAAGAATAGCATTACTTTTGCAAATCAATGAATTTCAACACTAAACGGTTTTTACAAAATAATGGTTACACAACTAAAGAACAACGAAGGGATATCTAATAAACTGCTATTAATCATCACTTTTTGCACCGCCTTTTCAATTGCAAACATATACTATTGTCAACCTCTTCTAGAGATGATACATCTAGAGTTTGGGATATCTGAAGTAATGGCCAACTCCATAACAATGACAGCACAAATAGGATATGCGTTCGGATTACTACTAATCATTCCTTTAGGAGATATGTTTGATCGGAGAAAAATTATTCTGACAAACTTTACAATCATTACCGCGAGCTTATTAGTTATTGGCTTTTCTTCAAATATATACACGATACTAGCCGCATCATTCACAACTGGACTATGTGCTGTGACACCACAAATATTTATACCATTAGTATCTCAGTTTTCAGCACCAGAAGCTAAAGGTAAAAACATCGGCATTGTAGTTTCGGGGCTTCTTGTAGGGATTCTAGCTTCCCGTGTTATCAGTGGCTTTATAGGCGAACTGTATGGTTGGAGAACGATGTATTATGGAGCGGCAGTCATTATGTTGATTTTCTTGCTTCTTATCTATTCCAACTTCCCTACTACCCTACCTAATTTCAAAGGCAAATATTCGGAGTTAATGCGTTCATTGTTCACATTGGCTAAAGAAGAACCTAAATTAATATTTGCTGCTACTAAAGCAGGTTTAGCTTTTGGGTCATTCCTTGCTTTATGGGCAATGTTGGCTTTTAAAATGGCATTACCTCCTTTTTATGCAGGTGGTACAATTGTTGGATTATTAGGGTTATGTGGTGTTGCTGGAGCAATATCAGCTTCCTTCTTAGGTAAACACGTCAAGAAAATAGGGCTTTTTCGTATCAATTACATTGGGACAACCACTATTATGATAGGTTGGTTATCACTTTACTTTTTAGGAGAAAGTTATCTCGGCATCATATTTGGCATCATTATTCTAGATATTGGTATGCAATGCATTCAATTGGGAAACCAAACAAGCATATTCGATCTTCGCCCTAAAGCAATCAATCGATTGAACACAATTTTCATGACTTGCTTCTTTATCGGTGGAGCAACTGGTACTTTTTTAGCTGGTTTTGCATGGGAAAAACATCAATGGATAGGTGTTACCATTGTCGGGCTTGTACTTGTCACCTTATCATTACTAATTAATAGTTATCATCATCTCTTTAGACGTAATTTATAAGGCTTCTAAATTAAATTGACTATATTTGCTTTTATCTGTTAGGGGTGCTTGTTTAACGAGCTGAGATAATACCCTAGAACCTGATATGTTTAATGACAACGTAGGGAAACGGACCATTTTAGAAATTATAAATTATTATATCATCTAAGCCGTTTCATATTTATTTATGAAACGGCTTTTTTATTTATCTATTACTATGGCAAAGAAAAGTTTTGATCAATATGCTGAAAAATATGACAGCTGGTTTCTAGACAATGAAAACGTACTGATGTCTGAAGTAAAATTAGTGGCAAAAACCTTAGAGAAGTGCAAGAATGTTTTTTCGGTAGGATGTGGCAGCGGATTATTCGAGTCTATTTTGAAGTCGGATTACGGAATAAGTATCGAAGAGGGTCTTGAACCATCGAAAGACATGGCTGCAATCGCACAAAAGAGAGGCTTAAAAGTTACAGTAGAAACTGCAGAAGAACACAACTACAATAATCTAAAATACGACACCATTCTGTACAATGGATGTCCCGGCTATATTGGAGATTTACATAAAGCTTTAAGCAATAGTTACAATGCCCTAAATAAGGGTGGTAAAATAATCCTGATAGACATTCCTAAAGAGAGTGGATATGGACTTCTATATAATTTAGCCAAAGCGGTAAAAAACTGGGATGATGCATTATTAAAAGACGTCTACCCTAGAAATCCATACCCTATTGAACTTGTAACACTAGCCAATTGGAGAACAACAAAAGAAAAGATTGAGATTCTGGAAAAAATTGGGTTCAACAACTTTGAATTTTATCAAACACTAACTACTCACCCTGTTTATTCCGACAACTCAATAGAAGAACCTATTGAAGGATACGATAAAGGTGATTACGTAGCCATTTGTGCTTATAAATAAACAAAGATGGAATTTTGTAATAAGGACAGCTGGGTAAAGCACGTTTGGGAAACAAATTTTCCCTTATATGAGAAAACAAAAAATCTCAACTTTATAAATGGACTAATCCATGGTAATCTAGATCAAAATGAATTTCAAAGGTATTTAGAACAAGACTATCTCTATCTTCAAGCTTTCACTCAACTGTTGGAGAAGATTAGGGGTAAAATAGATATTCCAAAATACCATGGATATTTCTCGGACTTCATAACTGAAAATATGGAGCAGGAAACCACAATGCAAAGAAAGTATTTAAAGGATACAAATCTAGATAGAATCAATAAATTACCGATAACAAACTCTTTTATAGAATTTCTACAAGAACTGCATGATGTTAATTTACCTTGTGCTCTTGCAGGAATATTACCTTGTTTTGTTATCTACCAGCAATTAGGTATATACATCTATAATGAACATATAAAAGATATGAATCCATTTGTTGATTGGATTCACACTTATGAAGGGGTTGAACATGCAGAATCTGTACGTAAAATAATAGAAGTATGTACTTATTATTCTGAATATAAAGATCCTGAAATTTTGAAACAAATGGATATTTACTACTCAAAGGCATGTTTGTTGGATCATTATTTTTGGACGGGAACACCACTACCCTCCTAGTTATATTTTCAATTTATTAATAGTTGCTATTCAAATACTTTAACGTATAGTACGTATATTTACGCAAATTAATTAATGTATGAGTACAAAAAGCACAGCATCGATCGTGTGGAAAGTCAAACCTTTTCATGAATTAGAATTAGAGGAGTTGTATAAAATTATTCAACTTCGCGAAGAAGTATTCATTTTAGAACAACAATGCATCTATACGGATTTAGACTTTGCAGACCAAACATGTACTCATGTAATGGGCTTCGTAGATAATGAGATGGTAGCTTATGCAAGAATCTTTGGCCCAGTAGTAGAGTCAAATAAAAAAGCTTCTTTCGGTCGAGTTTTAGTAGCACAAAAAGCTCGTCGCTTAAACATAGGAAAAGCATTAATAGAGCAGTTATTACAAAGTATAAAAGAAATATTTCAAACGGAAGAAATTACCATATCAGCCCAATCATATCTTCTGAAGTTCTACAATAGTTTTGGATTCAAAGAGCAAGGCGAAATTTATTTAGATGCAGGAGTACCACATATAACTATGCATAAATAAGAAACAAAAAAGAGCTAGATAATGATTTACCTAGCTCTTTATACTTTTACGGAACTTGAATTTAACTGCAAAATTCAGCACTCCAATCTTGGTGTCCACGATTAGGCCAACATTTATAAGCCTCTTTAATTTCAAGAACAACAAATCCTGAATCTTTTTTCTCAACTTTCAGAACAGACATTAGTCCAGAAACTGAATCATCCATTCTACCTTCTTCGGTAATTGTAAGTTCATAAATATTTGCTTTCAAATCTTTTACAGCTACTCCATAAGAATAATTTCCTTCTGCAGCTTCATCTTTAGGTTGGAAAATTTCGGCAATTTCTTCAACAGAATTAATATCTTCATCAATCAGTTGAAGATTCAACAATTCAATGCGATCATCACCAAGAGTTCTATACTCTATTCCTTTGCTTTTACCAGATCCACAAGAAACGGCAATAAAGCATAAACCAATAGCTAATAATAGCGTAATCTTTTTCATATTCTGAATATTAATATCATATTTCTTTACAAAATAAGCATTAACTTTTCATTATTCAACATTACATTAGAAATTATTCAACATAAGTATTTTCTATAAGACACTAATAGTGAAGACTGTCTACATAAATTAAGGGCTAAATAATTGTAATAATACCCATTTTATAAGATATTTGTAGATACATACTAAATTAAAACAATGAAAAGTAATAAATTGTCTTTTCTAAGACCTCTTTTTCTATTCTACATCATCGGCTTAATTATCTTAACAGCAAGCCGCTTATTTCTTTTTTACTTACATAAAGAACGATTAGTTCAAGTTGATGACTATCTTATGATGTTTCCGTTAGGGATGCGACTAGATATTATTCTAATGAGCTACTTATCATTTATACCAACTCTTTTGGTTTGCTTTATGCCATCGGGTAAGCGAACATTAACAACTAAGATTGTTGCTAGTTATTGTGCAGCTCTTTTGTTTGGTATTTTATTCATGGAGCTAATGACGCCCGAATTTATAGATCAATATGATACACGCCCAAACAAGTTATTCCTAGAATACCTTATCTATCCGAAAGAGGTAGCTAGTATGCTTCTTAAAGCACGTCCTTGGACAGTAGTGGGATTGTCGGTAGTTGTTGGGCTTATTATCTGGTTATTAATCAAGACCGCTACTTACGTGTTTAAAGTGGACCGAAGTGATTGGAAAGTTCGTCTATTGCTCTTCCCTATTTTAGGATTTCTTCTTTTCTGGGGAGCTAGAGGTAGCTTAACTACTAAACGTCCAATTAACGCAAGTAATTCTGTGTTTAGTAATGATCAACTGGCGAATGTAATGGGAGTAAACTCCTTTTATACTGTAGCCTTTGCGGCTTATTCATTAAAAAACGAAGTTGATCCTGCTAAACTTTACGGTAAGATGCCTGAAGAGGAATGTATTACACGAGTTAAAAAATATATGGATGTCAATCCTACCGATTTTACTGGAGATAATAACAATCCATTATTACATAAATTAAAATCGGATAGCATTCAAGATAAGCCTTATAATGTTGTGATATTCCTTCAAGAAAGTTTAGGTGCTGAATTTGTAGGTTGCCTTGATGGTATGCCTTTAACACCTAATTTAGATGCACTCTCCAAAGAGGGAGTTTTATTTACAAATCTATACTCTACAGGCACACGTAGTGTGAGAGGTATTGAAGCTGTTACAACAGGGTTCATTCCATCTCCTTCTGAGAGTGTGGTTAAGCTACCTAATTCTCAAGATAATTTTTTCACTCTTGCAAGCTTATTAAAGAGATACGGATACAACACAAGTTTCATTTATGGAGGAATGGCCAACTTTGATAACATGGCCTCATTCTTTAGTGGAAATGGTTTTGAGAATATCATTGACGAGAATGTCATGGATAATGATGAAAACAAGTATGCATTCAAGGCTACATGGGGATATTCTGACGAGGATTTAGTGATGAAAGCCAACGAATATTTTAAATCTTTGGGAGATAAGCCATTCTTCTCTCTAATGTTCTCGAGTTCAAATCATGAACCATTTGAATTTCCTGAAGGACGTATAGAACTATTCGAACAACCTCAAGCTACCGTACATAATGCAATGAAATATGCTGATTTTGCCATTGGCAAATTCTTCGAAATGGCAAAGAAGGAATCCTATTACGAAAACACGATATTTATTGTCGTTGCAGACCATAATACAAGAACATATGGCAACAATCTTGTACCGATAGATAAATTCCATATTCCTGCACTTATAATTGCCCCAGGACTTGAACCTAGTTCATACGACAAGTTATGTAGCCAATTAGACCTACCAACTACACTAGCAGCTTTGGTTGGAAAAGATTTCGAGGTCCCAATGATTGGTCGCAACTTACTTAACTTATCTGATAGTGTGAAAGGAAGAGCAATAATGCAGTTCCACGATATTAATGCTTTCCGTATAGAGGATGATCTTGTAATTATGCAACCCAATAGACCAGCTGTTCAGTTCAAACTTAAAAGTGATGTTGAACAAATAGCCACTGAAGTGAATGAAGAAATGGCTAAGGATGCTCTTGCACATGTTCTTCTAGCAAACTACTTGTATAAAGGAAAGAAATATAGAACTACTGAGAAGTAATATAAATAGCACTCCAACATACTGCAAAGCCCGAATAGTAGAATACTACTATTCGGGCTTTTTATTGATATAATCTTAGAGCTATCTATATTCCTAAATACACATTGACTCAAACTCAATAACAGTATGAATACTCTACTCATTGGACGGTTACATCATCATTAAAGTTATCCCTATTAATACCATGCTTTGAGTACATTATCCTAGACAATGTATCTGCATCACTTTTGTAAAATAATAAAGGCGCTACTGAAAAATCAGTAACGCCTTTATATATATATTTAGTTCAAGATTATTGAGCAGATACGGGTCTATCTTCAGCTTTAATACCGAAGTCTGAAGGAGTATTACCCATTGTGTAAACCAATTCGCCACCCGCTACAATCTCATCGAAAGTAATGAATGATTTAGTATGTGGTTTGCCATTCAAGG
>JASLDF010000188.1 GCA_030151635.1 Bacteroides sp.
ACCAATGCTACCTATTCATATTCTAGTACAAAATTTGCTTTATGATATTTCACAGACAACCATTCCATTCGACAAAATGGATTCGGATTATTTGAAGATTCCAAGAAAATGGGATGCATCAGACTTGAAGAAATTCATGCTATACATTGGTCCTACGAGCTCAATATTTGACATCGCAACATTCGCTGTACTATGGTATATTTTTGGCTACAATACTCCCGACCAACAAGCCTTGTTCCACTCGGGTTGGTTTGTTGAAGGGCTATTATCGCAAACTTTAATCGTACACCTTATTCGTACGAAGAAAATACCATTCTTGCAAAGTAATGCAACATGGCCAGTTACTGTTCTTACATTCCTAATTATGGGTATTGGATTAATACTCCCATTTACAGGAGTAGGACTACACATTGGGCTACAACCCCTACCATGGAGTTATTTCCCATGGCTAATTGGTATTTTACTTACTTATTGCATACTTACCCAGTTTGTTAAAGACTGGTACATTCATAAGTTTAAACAATGGCTATAAAGCCAAAAGGAGGATTACCATTGGTAATCCTCCTTTTCTATATTCTATATTTACAAACCTAATTTATTTCACTTCATCTGGCCAAGGGCAAGGTAAACCCGTTGCCTTAAAGAATGGGCGTTGAGCATCTACTCGGCGCAAATAACTTCCCAGCTGATAAGATAATCGTTGTGTAATTGCAGGACAGTCCTTTACTACATTTTTCGATTCGCATATATCATATGGAATATTGTACAATTCTTTTTCTCCAGTTTCATAATAATAAATTAATTTCCAATCACCATCTCTAATGCTACAAGTAGTCCCAATTCCCGGTCCTGTGTTCCCCCAAATATTCGGGTAATTCCAATACAAACTACGCCCGGTTGAAGTCGTTCCCGTTTGCAACAACATTGGCATAAAGCTTTTACCATCTATGGTTTGAACTGTTTTGTATTTTTGGACACCAGCCATTTCCAATAAGGTTGGATAAAAATCTTCAATGATTAAATAATCATTGCATTTTGTTTTTTCTTGAACAACACCCGGCCATTTCACAATAAGTGGCTCTCGGATGCCTCCTTCATAGGCAGAACCTTTGCCACTATTGAGTGGGAAATTTTGAGTATGCAATGCACCATCTCTCCACTGTGGAGCACTTGTTAATCCCCCATTGTCACTCATAAAAATAACTACGGTATTTTCGGCATCACCACTTTTTTCAACCCAATCTAACAAATCACCCAAACTTTTATCCATCCCCTCGATCAAAGAAGCATAAGCAGCCTCTTTGTGTCCTAGCCCCTTATCAATGTACTTCTGATAAAAACGCTTATCCACATCAATGGGAATGTGTATGGCATAATGAGCCATGTATAAGAAATAGGGTTGCCCTAGCTTTTGAGCATGATTTAGTGCCTTTATAGCTTCTAACGTAATGGCTTCTGTAGCAAAAGTATCCGTGCCCCAATATTTTTCTAGCCCAGGAATAGCATTAAATTTAAGCGGCTTTCCATCTGCATCATGACCGTAATTATTCTCTCCCAAATAACTAGCTAAACCACCTGCGGCATGTCCTGAAATATTTACTTCAAATCCAAAATGATGTGGATTTGCACCCGGAGTATCAATGGCTCCGAAGTGTGCTTTACCACAATGAATCGTATGATAACCACTTTGTTTTAAAATGTCCACAAAAGAGGTCGCCTGGAAGGTATTATTGATTCCTGGAACTTGACATACTCCATTATAGTTCCAATCGGGCAACTTAAGAACATCACTCTTTAAATCCGTTGTTTTATCTTTAAACGCAGTCCAGTTTGTAACTCGGTGACGAGCTGCATTGGCTCCTGTTAATAAACTACAACGTGTTGGTGAACTAATACTACTAGCGTAAGCTTGCGTAAACATCATTCCCTGAGCAGCCATTCGCTCCATATTTGGAGTTTCGTAGATCTCGTTGTATTTGGTTTTCTTAGTCCAGAAAGGTAAAGAAGTATCTTGCCACCCCATATCATCCACCATAAAAAGGATAATGTTGGGTCTAGACACATTAGGCTTAACCTTTACATTTTGGCAAAAGACATTTGGTAAACCTAAAAATGAGCAGGAAGCTAATAGTGCATAGCATTTTTTAGAGAGCATGTTGTATTGAATTTAAAGTGTTGATTCTTTGAGACTTCAATTTTGAATAGAAATAAACCATCCAAAATGAAACACGAATATAGTTGATTTTGAAATCATTTAAAACATTAAAGTCTACTCTTTTATTAAAAAAATACACAAAAACCTTTTTAAATCTGTATAACTATCCATTTGGCTTATGATTCCAATTTATATATTATACATACTACAAATCCACACAATAATTTATTATATTTGAATTAGTTGATCTTATAAATATACAAACTGATTAAATTTTACATATTATGAAAACACTATTAAAAAAAGCAATTAAAATTGCTACAATTACAACATTTTGCCTAGGTGCACTTACTTTACAAAGTTGCTTAAAGTCCAAAGAAAGTGGACCTCGTTATTTTGCCAATGACTATGCATCTGTAATAAAAAGAAGTGGTGTAGATGCTAGCGTTAGCTATTTATTGGATAGTAAAATGATGTTTTCACCCAATAAAATATCAGCCATCGAAAGTGATCTTAAAAATGGTGATCGTGTATTTATTGAAATAAATATATCGAATGAAGAGATAAACTCATCTACTCAAGAGTTAAATGGAGATATTGCCAGGATGAACACCAGGGTTGCTAAAAATAATGTAGAAGAGGTAAGTGACCTTAACGATGAAATTCTTAAAGATAGCCAACCTATCCAGTTGCATCTAAATGAATATCCGGGCTGCCGCTTTAATAATGATTTCTTCAATATTTACTTTTCTGGACAAATAGATAAAGATTTAAAGACCAACCCATTGCAATTATTCATAGATGACCAAGCTAGATTTGATGAAGTACCGGTATTATACCTGTACCTACCTAAAGTTAAGGATGAAAATAAAACAGACAATTATCGAATGGCTGTTTCATTCGTAACAGAAACTTATACTCCTCTATTTGAAAACAGTAAAACTGTAAAGATTAGATACTTGGATAAAAATCCAGAAACTATAAAAGAAGTAGTTTTAGAAAGATCCGAAAACAACACACACCTTTGGTTCCCTAAAAAATAGACCAGAAAACAAATATGAAGAAAGTCGTTATCGTTGGAGCAACATCCGGTTTAGGATATGAACTAGCACTACTTTACCTAAATGCAGGCTATAAAGTAGGAGTAGCTGGACGTAGAGTCAAAATATTGGAGGATATTAAAAAAATCAACCCAGCACAAGTAGAGGTTGAAATGATTGATATTACTCAAGATAAAGCTACAAAGCAACTCCAAAGCCTAATTACCAAGTTAGGAGGGATAGATATTTACATCCACTCCTCCGGCGTTGGCTTCCAAAATGCAATGCTTGATCCCGATATTGACAACAAGACAACTCTTACAAATGTCTACGGATTCACACAGTTGGTAAATACTGCATATCGTTATTTCAGAGATGGAAGCACAAAGGGACAAATTGCTATTATAAGCTCCGTAGCAGGAACTAAAGGCATTGGTATCGCTGCTACATACTCAGCTACAAAACGCTACCAAAACACATATATAGATGCATTGGAACAACTTAGTAGGTCGGAAGGCACAGATATATGTTTTACAGATATTAAACCGGGCTTCGTCAAAACCGCTCTACTCAATGATAGTTCAAGCTACCCTCTCATCATGGAGCCAAATTATGTAGCGAATGTCATCTTTAGAGCCATCTCCCAAAAAAGAAGACGCATTATTATCAATTGGAAATTTAAAATATTGATTTTCTTTTGGAAGTTAGTTCCTGCATGTCTGTGGAAACGACTCAATCTTTCTGTAAAGAATAAATAAGTAAAGGCTCGCGTATTCAAAAATACAGCGAGCCTTTATTTCTATCAATATAAAGTAAGAGTAAAATCAAACTAGGAAATTTGCATGTCTTAGCAACCAAATTTCCGCATACTTACAAGAACCTTGTAAGCGATATCCTTTCTCTTTAGCGAAAGTAAAAGCAGCCTCAACTAGCCTTGAAGCAATCCCTTGCCCTTCAAAAGATTTAGGCACATAAGTATGTATAATATCAAACGTAGTTCCCGATATCTTATATTCCGCAACAGCCCATTCATTATCACATTGAATACCAAAGCTATTCCGATCTGTTAAATGTTCTATTTTCTTTTCCATAAAATCATTCTATTTTAACTAATAACGCCACAAATGACTAAATAGTTTCAGCTAGTTTGACAATGACCAATTTCTTAAGCTTTATTTAGTTTTTAAGCTCCTCATTTTAATTAACTTTGAGGCTATAACATTAAATCAACAGCAATATGTCTAAAGTTTTCAAGAATATATACACCTCAGTACTTCTCCTTCTACTTTTAATCTGTGTACCCATTTTAATAAGTAGTACAGGTAGTAATGTGCCCTCAACAGTCTTTGTTAACCAAGCCATTACCCCACCAGAGGTATATGATGAGGTTAGTTTTGCAAACGAAAAAATAAAACTAGACCGTATTGATTTACGAGAACGTATGGATAGAGAGTTGATGTCCTTTAGCTATATGCATAGTTCTTCTATTCTTATGATTAAACGTGCAAATCGGTTTTTCCCAAAGATTGAACGTATTCTAAGAGAAAACAAGGTACCCGATGACCTTAAGTATTTAATGGTGATAGAAAGTGCCATGAACCCAAGGGCTAAGTCCGGTGCTGGTGCTGCAGGTTTTTGGCAATTTATGATGGGTACGGCTAAAGATTATGGTTTGGAAGTTAATAGCGAAATAGACGAACGTTATAATATTGAAAAAGCTACTGTAGCTGCTTGTAAGTACCTATCTGATGCACATGCCAAGTATGGTAGTTGGATTACTGCGGCAGCTTCATATAATGCAGGACAACGACGTATTTCAAACGAACTTAGCAGACAAGAAGTCGACAATGCGTTCGATCTATGGTTGGTGGAAGAGACTAGTAGATATATTTTTCGTTTAATTGGGGCTAAACAATTACTAGAAGATCCTAAACGTTTTGGTTTCTACTTAACAAGTGATCAACTTTACCCTGAGATTAAATTCAAAAGTATTAAGACTAACCAACCAATATTGGATCTAATAGAATTTGCAAAAAAGAACAATACGACTTATGCTTTATTAAAAGAATATAATCCTTGGATTATTTCTACTAAAATAGAAAATAAGGCACGCAAGATGTACTCAATTGATATTCCTACAGAAAGCAGTATGTACATTAAGTCCAAGGACATTAAAGCATATCATAAAAACTGGGTAGTTAACCCATAAAAACGAATAAAAGCCATTCAATTAATTGAATGGCTTTTAAATTTACCTTAGCAGTCTTATTTATTTTTGTTCTGCTTTAGCAGCTTCCAAAGATGCTTTACGGAATTCTTTCATGATTCTCTCAACTTCTAGAGAAACCTTACGTGCTCTAACACCAGCAGCTTTGTTACCGTTTTCGATTTGAGCATTTGCATCCTTATTAAAATCAGCAATAAGACATGCTACTTTTTCTACTAATTCTTTCATAATTATTTAATTACTTCGTTAATAACATTAACAAAAATACATTCTTTTATGAAAAAACAACTTATAAAACGGTTTTTTTCTTCATTCACTTGAAAATATTATCCAAAAGGGTGAAAAATTCTGATATTTTCTCCCTTTTTAAGCCAAAATCCCCCTTATCATCGGCTGTAAGCCCTCAATATCAGAAGGTCTAGCTCGATAAAACATTTTTTACATGTGCCTATATTTAGCATTTTCATACAAATAAAGAACATTAATAATAAAATTACTTATTCAATCTAAATTCATTTTAATTATTAATAAAGCCTAATTTACAAAGGAATACGAATAATAGTTATTCTTGATGTATTTATAAAAAGGCAAACTTAACTTTAATAAGCTCGAAACAAATTTAATATTCAAGATAGGAAGAGTTTATCGTTCTATAAGTCAATATTTTTTGCAATAAAGCTATGATTGCTTGTTTCAAGACAACAATAAAATAGCTAACTTTGCTAAAAGTGATTAAGAAATAAAAGAAAATAATATTATATGGGATTTTTTTCAAAACTATTCAATAAGAACACAAACGAACAAACAGGAAGTGCTGAAGATTACATGTCACTAATTCAAGTTTACTTCCAATCGGTAATGGCAGTTAACAATGGTATCACCAATATCAAAGCAATACCTGATGTCGCTAATTTCAAAAGATTATTTAAAGTTCCAACTCAAAAAGGCAGATTAGGTGTAGGTGAAAAAGCCGAATCTAAAAAAATGCTGATGAGAGATTATGGAATGAGTGAAACATTCTTTAAAGAGATTGATGCTTCAATTAAGCGTAATTGTAAAAAACCTCAAGACGTACAAACCTATGGCTTCCTTTTCCAAGGTTTAACACAAGATTTAATGATGTTGGTAGGTAATCTTATGCAGTGGAAGATTCGTATCCCTAGCATGTTTAAAAAGACAATTAAGAACATGACTGATAAAACAATTCATGATATCTGCAACAAGCCTATATGGAAGAAAGATGATATCCATAAAACAGCACAAAACGTAAAGAATTACAAAGAACGTCTTGGTTTTAGTGAAGAATGGATGAGCGAGTTTGTTTTCAATGTTCTACTTCTTGCAAAGAAAGATAATAAGAAAAGAAAAAAAGAAACTGCTAAAGACTAGTAAATAAAAAAGGAGGTTATTAACCTCCTTTTTTTATCTATATAAGACACCCTTTCATAAAGTGTGTAAGTAAAAATGATCGGCTTGGGTAACAACTTTCCTCAAGCCGTTGTTTTATAATAAAAAACTCAGACATTTATGAAAGTAGAAGATTTAATCTCCGATGAGTTCTTCAAACAGTTTAAAACAGGTGAAGAGCTAAATAACTTCCTCAAGTCCATCCTAAAATGTGGTATAGAGAAAATGCTCGAAGGTGAGTTAAATGCTCATTTAGATTATGACAAGCATAGTCATAGAAAAGAGGACAATAGCCGTAATGAATATTCAAAGAAGATCATAAAGACAAGCGGAGACGATCAAATAAGAGTTCCCAGAGATCGGTATGCTAGTTATAACCCATGATTATACCCAAACGTAAAAACATGGTCGAGGGACTAGAGAACGCTATTGTATCTCTTTATGCTAAAGGGATGAGCGTTTCTGATATAAAGGAACAAATACGAGAAGTCTATGATTTTGATGTTTCCTCAGCCACTATCTCTCGTATAACAGATACCGTTACTGCTGATATTGTAGCTTGGCAAAAAGACCCTTAGAACCTGTATATCTAATTGTTTGGATGGACGTTATTGTATTTAAAGTCAGAGAGGGCTCTAAAGTAATTAATAAAATCATTTATATTGCTGTAGGCTTAAGGCGTGATGGGCTTAAAGAGGTGCTGGGTTTATGGTTAGGTAAGAATGAGCCTTCAGCCGTCTGGATGACTGATTTGACCGATTTACAGGCCCGTGGTACAGAGGATATCTTATAATTACTGCAACGGATAACTTAAATGGCTTTACAGAGACTATACGCACAATTTTCCCTGAATAAAAGACTCAGATCTGCATCGTGCATCAAATCCGTAATACCTGTAGATATGTAGTTTGGAAAGACAAAAAACAGTTTACCTCTGATATGAAGAATATCTATAATGCACCCAACAAAGAGGCTGCAGCAGCTGCTCTAGAGGATTTTGCTGTTAAGTGGGATTCTAAGTACTCATATGCCGTACAAAGCTGGAAAAACAACTGGGAGGAGCTCACAGTATTCTTTGAGTATCCGGTAGAGATTAGAAAAGTCATCTATACAACTAACGTAATCGAAAACCTTAATGGTAAGATTAGAAAGTATACCAAAAATAAATTATCGTTCCCTACTGATGACTCTGTGATGAGATCAGTATATTTAGCCGTTAGAGAGGCTACTAAGAAGTGGTCAATGTCTATCAGGGACTGGGGCATTATTTTAAATCAGCTCCTAATTATTTACAAAGAAAGGGTCAGGTTATAAAAATAACCCAATCCAAGCTTCATTTACTTACACACTTACTGAGACAGTGTCATATACTCTTTCCTATAAAATATATCAAACATAAATTTCCCTGATAATATTTTTCGTGGAATATACAATCTAACACTAACTGCTGTACGATACCTACTGATTATACAAGAATGAAGATCTAAAGCACAAAACTAAACCTAGCTACAAAACTCTTAATGACCAATATTTTTCTAGTTTCCGATTAATAGTGAATATATCTTACATGATAATACCGCACAGCAACCATTGTTACTATGCGGTATTATTCTATTCTTGTAAAACACTTATAAATAAGGTTTATTTTTTAGGCTCTTTAGCAGTTACCTTTTGAGCAGCTACTTTTGTTTTCACTTTCGACAGCTTACCAAACTTAGTTTCCCATTTCGCAATCTCATCATGAAGTTGAGCTATTTCTTCTCCTTGATTTCTAATTGTGGTTACCAAAGCATTAAGTTCCTCAGTACCCATTTCTGACGGATAAAGTGCATCCACACGACCAATAAAATCCCCTAATACATTCATATAGTTTGTAAAAGCATCATATGGTGAATCATAAATTGCTCTATCAGAAGTTAATCCATTGGCCTTTGTCGACATAAATCGCAAATTATCACTCGCTTGGAGATAATCCCAGATTTGTTTAATTTGATTATCATTACTCATTAAAACACGATCTGCTACACTATATAATTTACGAACAGCTTCACGTTGCATTACATTACCCATCCACGAACTAGTATCACGCTCTTCATCATTCCAAGAAACTGGATATAATGAAGATAATTTAGCCATCGGTTTAAAACGTTCAACTATTTCAGAAGGAGTAGCAAAATCAATTCCTCGTGCAGCTGCAGCAGCTGGCAATGCTTTAAAGAAATCAATAATATTAGAATAAAGTGGTTGATAAACACCAATCGTTTTCAGGTCCATAAATAGATTGATAACTTCTTCTTCAGCAGGCATACTTGCAATCCAATCCATGTATTTATCTGCAAATAAAGGGAATTCACACCATGCATTGTTTGAGAATCGCAAACTAATATCATCTGATAATTTAAAATCACGAAGTAACAATTTAAGTTCTGGACGACGATCACTCTCATACAAGAAATGAGGACTCTTCCACCCTAAAATATGCTTAGCACCTTCAGTTAACATTGCCTTATAACCAAGATCAGCAACAAGTTCTGCGATATCATCGGAATAAGTCAATCCTGAATTTCTAAAGACAGTTGGCTTCTTACCAAATAAATCTTCCATTTTCGATGCTTGTCTTGTTACCTCTTCTTTGAAAGTATCTTCATGTACCAAAGATGAGATACCATGCGAGTAAGGCTCTGCAAGAAATTCAACACAACCTGTACGATTTAACTCTTCAAGTAAATCAATTACAGATGGAGCATAAAGTTCTAATTGTTCAATAGCTACACCAGAAATAGAGAATGCAACTTTAAACTTATGGTCAGACTCTTTCACCATCTCTAATAAAGCCTTTAAAGCAGGTACATAAGAGCGTTCAATTACGTCACTTATAGACGTTTCATTTGCAAAATCATCAAAGTAGTAATGATCGGAACCGATATCAAAGAAACGGTAACGACGCAAATGAATCATATGGTGGATTTCGAAATATAGACAAATCGTTTTCATAATATTCGTATTTTAATAGTTAGCAAGCACAGATAAGTACTCTTTTTTAAGTTTAGCACCGACATTTTCCCATTTAATTTCATCAACTTCTTTCTTTCCCTCCTCTTGAAGATACTCATAAAGTGATGGATATTGACAAATACTAAAAATAGCATCTGCAAGAGCTGGAATGTCCCAATAATCTACTTTAATACATTTTTCAAGGATTTCTGCGCAACCAGATTGTTTTGAAATAATTGTTGGCACACTACATTGCATTGCCTCAAGTGGAGAAATACCAAAAGGCTCCGACACCGAAGGCATCACATAAACATCACTAGCCTTAAGCACCTCGTAAACCTGTTTTCCCTTCATAAAACCAGGGAAGTGGAAACGGTCTGCAATTCCTTTCTTAGCAGCCATATAAATCATATCGTTCATCATATCACCACTACCAGCCATAACAAAACGAACATTTTTCATTTTTTCAAGCACAAGAGCAGCAGCTTCAACAAAATATTCTGGCCCTTTTTGCATGGTAATACGACCTAAGAAGGTTACAATCTTTTCCTTTTCAAAACGATGAGGAACAATATCCATTATCTCTTGAGACAAAGGGGTAACCGCATTATGCATTGTCGAAACCTTATGAGGAGGCTGATGATAATTATTAATAACCGTTTGTCTAGTTAATTCACTCACGCAAAATATATGGTCGGCATAATCCATTCCATTTTTTTCAACCCCATAAACAATAGGATTCACTTGCCCCCTACTTCGGTCAAAGTCAGTAGCATGAACATGGATAACTAGCGGTTTTCCTGTAACCATTTTTGCATGAATACCTGCAGGATAAGTCACCCAATCGTGCGAGTGAATAATATCAAATTCTTGTTGTCGAGCAATAACCCCTGCAACAATAGAATAGTTGTTTATTTCTTCATGAATATTCTCTGGGTATTTTCCCGAAAACTGAATGCAACCCAAATCATCGGTATAGAGTGAACTAAAATCTGCATAGATATGATCTCTCATATCATAATACAATTGAGGATTACCATTAGCTCCCAAACGATGTTGCACATGATCCCAATTCACATCTTTCCAAACTACAGGTGTATTACTCATACCAATTAAGTTTACAAAACTATGATCTTCATCTCCATGCAATTTAGGTACACAAAACGTAATATCAACATCCTCTTGCTTTGACAATCCTTGAGTCATTCCATAACTAGCAGTCCCCAACCCTCCTAAAATATGTGGAGGAAACTCCCAGCCAAACATTAAAACTTTCATATAATTTCCTCCTTATTTAATCTAAATAATAATTTGACAGCATTTTAAGAACACGCAATGTTTCTCCTACACTCATGGCAAAGGAAATAGTACTACGTCCTTTAAATGGAGGGTTACCATCATACAGTTCTGAGAGTGAAGCAATGCAATTGTTTGTCATTTCAGACTCAAATCCAATTAATTGGCGCTCAATAAACGACACACCACTTCTTTTATGTAGTTTAAGGTAAGCTTGGGAATAGAAACCCATTAGCCAAGGCCAAACGGTACCTTGATGATAAGCATATGCACGTTGAACATATGTACCATCATAAATTGGATTATATCCAAGACTCTTGGGGCTTAATGATCTTAAACCTTTATTTGTTAACAGTTCTCTAGTTACGATATCTAAAATAGATTTCATTTGTCTCTTGTCAAGAGGAGAGAACTTCAATGCCGCAGCTAAAATCATATTTGGACGGACACTCAGATCACGAATATCACCATCTACATAATCATAAAGATAACCATAGGCATTTAAGAACGTTTTAGGAAATGATTCTTTTAAAGCATCAATTATTTCTTCATAAATATGAGGTATTTGCTTGTTTGCATCATCATAAAGACTATTTGCAAAACACAGTGCATTATACCACAAAGCATTTACTTCAACAATATATCCACTACGAGGAGTTACAGGTTTTCCGTCAACAACAGCGTTCATCCAGGTAACTGGTTTTTTCTTTCCGTTAGTAAACAGCAGACCATTCGCATGAACGTATAAATTTGGGTGATTTCCCGATTTAATAAAGTCGAATACATCTAATATGTATTGACCATACTTTTCACGACATTTTTTCATCGTATTTGCCTCTGCATACTCCTGCAAAGCCCAAATAGACCACAACAGCGTATCAGCATCTTCCATAAATTCGAGTTGTTGGTCTGTAGACTCTCCTCTCATAAATTTATAGACATCCTTAATTGCTGTATCCATCACTCTATCGAACCACTCACCACGATTAGCAGCTATAGTTAATCCAGGCAAAGAGATAAATAAATCTCTTGCTCTAGGAATATTATACCATGGATAACCAGCAACTAAATAAGCATCGTCGCCTTGTTTATTATAGAATTGATAGGCTGAGTTAAGTAAACAGTTTAAAAAACTATTACGAGGTATTCTACGCTCTTCTTCACGTTGAAAAACGCCAAGTAGACCTTCAGTATCCACTCCCGCAGTTCCAGCAGAAAAGACGACACTTTCCCCTTTCTTCATTGGAATTTCAAAATATCCAGGAACATATAGATCTTCCTTAAAATCTCCTCCCCACTCGTATTCTTTTCTATATTGTATATTTCTATACCAATCAGGCTCATAATGGAATTTTGTATCCGCAGAGCTTAATTGCATATATAGATCTGGATACCCAGGATATAGACTTGTTTTAATACCATTCTGAACCTCTTCATAAGAGCGGTTCACTTGGTCGTTTTCATGTGTACAAGTCGTCACTTTTCTAAACGCCAAGAAAGGTCTAAATCTAAGGGTTGTTTTAGAGTGTGCATCTAGTAATGTATATCTAATGAGTATTCTATTCTCATGATGCACGAATATTTTTTCTTTTTTAAGAATAACACCACCTACGCGATATAGAGTCGCTGGAATTGTTTCACAAACAAATTCCCGAATGTACTTATGACCATTTGGGCTAAAATGAGCATCACCATATTCATGTAAACCTAAGTTAAATTCCGCACCGTGTTGAATTACGGTTTCATCTAGCGAAGACAATAGCACATGATTTTCTTTCCCAAGTTCAGGTATAGGTACAACAAGTAGTCCGTGGTATTTTCTTGTATTACAATTAACAATCGAAGTGCAATGATATGCCCCCGATTTATTCGTATGTAATATTTCTCGTGGTAAAGCTTCCTCGAGATTCGTCATTGAGGTTTTATCAAATTGTAAATAAATCATACCTTAAGAGTTAACAAGTTATTTTGTGTATTTCATCGATGTATATCTTTGTTTTTCTAAGGTACATTTATTATTAAAGATTGACAATTTTTTCAATTATAATTTCTCGTCTATTTCGTTTTTAATATTCAACGCAAAAATCTTAAATAAGTAAGCCCTATCGTGGCAAAACAAGTAGTAAATCGACTGTATAATATCACTATCTTAATATCTTTCAATTTTAACTCTTTTTAAAAATATAGACAAGTATATCAATTAATATTTTCTAAAATAAACGTGTTGAATACATATATCATTAAAAAACGTACTATTTGACTAATCATTATAGCCTAGGAGAGTAAAAAGTGGATATTGTCAATAGAAAATCACAAAACAATTTTCAAATAATATGTATCTTTGAGTTGAATGTAAAACAGGTTACAAAAAACATGGCAACATCGTACAATAAATTTCTTCAGCTTCCCCTTTTTCAAGGAATTGATAAAAAGACATTAACCAATATCATCGAAAAGGTAAAATTTAATTTTAAAACTTTCGATGCTGATACACATATCATAAAGAAAGGGATGTCATGTAAAGCACTAATATTCATTTTAGAAGGTGATGTTATTAAAGAAACTATTAGTCAAGATAACACATTCACAATTGAAGAATCTATAGCGGTAAACAGTATTTTAGAACCGACTTCACTTTTTGGACTCAACCCTGTATATCATTCTTCCTATATTTGCCAAACTGAAACCAAGATACTCAGCATTGACAAAAACTTCATTATTACCTATCTAATGAATGATAATATATTCAAACTAAATTTCGTAAATATATTAAGCAGTAAAGTGCATCAACAATATAAAAGCTTATGGTACAACACAAATAATCATAAGTTAATAGAAGAGTTCAAAAAGTTTGTAATCCAACATTGCGAAATATTAGAGGGTAAGACCGTGATAAAAATATCAATGACAGATTTGGCAATACAACTTCGAGAAACTCGTTTAAACGTTTCTAAAATGCTCAACACTTTGAAAAAGAAGGATATTATAGAGATGAAACGTTTGATCATAACTATTCCCAACCTCCCAGCTTTATTAGAAAGCGATATCTAAAATCACCCCCTATTATCATTTAAACAAATCAGTTCAAGCACTTCTAGAACATAATTTAATAGCGCTAAAAGGATTGAATATACTCTAGTCTAAGGAGGCGTACGCTTCTTCCTAAGAAGACACAGCTCTCTTAGGAAGAGAACCCACCTATCTTAGTAAGAGAACACATGTATCTTTGGGAGATGCATTTTAAAGAAAAAAAAGACGAAGCCAATCAAATGACT
The DNA here is from genome assembly GCA_030151635.1 of Bacteroides sp. Classification (GTDB taxonomy): domain Bacteria; phylum Bacteroidota; class Bacteroidia; order Bacteroidales; family Bacteroidaceae; genus Bacteroides_E. The sequence goes on from JASLDF010000188.1 coordinate 14,395, forward strand.
TCGTCTTTTCAATATTTAGTAAACACGAAATAATACTATTCCCACTCAATCGTTGCAGGTGGTTTTGAGCTGATATCGTAAGTAACACGATTCACACCTCTTACCTTATTGATTATTTCGTTCGAAATTTTACCTAAAAACTCGTATGGTAAATGACACCAATCGGCAGTCATAGCATCTGTAGATGCCACAGCACGCAGTGCCACTGCATTTTCATAGGTTCTATCATCACCCATTACACCAACCGACTGTACAGGTAATAAAATAACACCTGCTTGCCATACTTGGTCATATAAGCCCCAATCTTTCAATCCTTGGATAAAGATTTTATCTGCTTCTTGAAGAATACGAACTTTATCAGCAGTAATGTCGCCTAAAATACGTACTCCAAGACCTGGACCTGGGAATGGATGTCTTTTGATTAAATGATCTGGCATACCCATTTCAGTACCCACTCGGCGAACTTCATCTTTAAATAAAAGACGCAATGGTTCACAAAGTTTTAAAGCCATTTTTTCAGGAAGACCACCCACATTGTGGTGACTCTTAATTACAGTTCCAGTAATGGAAAGAGATTCAATTACGTCTGGATAAATAGTACCTTGTGCAAGCCATTTCACATCTTTAATTTTGTGAGCTTCCACATCGAATACATCAATAAATCCTTTACCAATTATTTTTCTCTTTTGCTCTGGATCCTTAACACCAGCCAATTCTTTATAGAATTTGTCTTTGACATCAACACCGATAACATTAAGACCTAGGCATTCGTAATCATGAAGAACATCTTTGAATTCATCTTTTCTAAGTAACCCATGGTCAACAAAAACACAAGTAAGATTCTTGCCAATGGCTTTGTTTAATAATACTGCAGCCACAGAAGAGTCAACCCCTCCACTCAAAGCTAGTACTACTTTATCATTACCTAATTGTTTTTTCAAATCGGCCACAGTGTGTTCTACGAAAGAAGCAGGAGACCAATCGCCTTTACAACCACAAATATCGAAAACAAAGTTTTTCAATAGTTGGATACCAATTTCAGAATGATAAACCTCTGGATGAAACTGTACACCCCAAATATTTTGATCATTTACTTGGTAAGCAGCCAAATCTACATCTTCGGTTGATGCAATTTTCGTAAAGTTTTCAGGGATACGAGTAATCGTATCACCATGACTCATCCAAACTTGCGAATTGATTGCAATATCTTTTAGAAGTGGATTGCCATTTTCTAGCCAAGATAGTTTTGATCTTCCATATTCTCTAGAGCCTGCAGGTTCAACTTGACCTCCGTTTTCGAAGGCAATAAATTGTGCTCCATAACAAATTCCTAAAATTGGATATTTACCCCAAACATCTGGCAAAGACATTTTGAAGGCCTTCTCGTCATAAACAGAGAACGGACTACCCGACAAGATTACACCTTTAACAGTGTCATCATCTTTTGGAAACTTATTATAAGGAACTATTTCACAATAAATATTGAGCTCACGCACTCTACGGCCAATTAACTGTGTTGTTTGTGACCCAAAATCTAAAATTATTAATTTTTCTTGCATAACGGAGAATGAGTTTTGTATTACAATGCATACAAAAGTACTCAATTTCTAGGAATTTATTTTTTTTCTTTCAGTAAATCTCTAATTTCAGATAATAAAACCTCTTCTTTAGTAGGAGCAGGAGGCGCTGCAGGTGCTGCTGCTGCTTCTTCTTCCTTCTTAGCAGAGAATTTATTAATCAATTTAATGAACATGAAGATAGAGAAAGCGATGATTAAGAAATCGAACACAGTTTGAATAAACTGACCATAATTTAATGTTACAGCTGCAATTTCCTTCCCTGCATCACTTACAGAGGCATCTTTAAGAATGAATTTTAAATCTGTAAAATTCACGCCACCTACCAATCTACCAACAACCGGCATGATCACATCAGCAACTAAAGATGAAACGATTTTACCAAAAGCTCCACCAATAATTACACCGACTGCCATGTCCAGAACATTGCCTTTCATTGCAAATTTCTTAAACTCTCCTAATAACGACCCTTTTTTCATAATTTATTTTTTTAATAGTCAATAAACGTGCGAATATAAAAACAATTACTTATTTTTGCATTCTAATAAGGTAATTAAAAACCGAATTAGAACTATATTTTAAACAAAATATTTTTAAATCCTTAAAAGTTTAAACAAAATGATTAAAGTAGGTATTAATGGTTTCGGCCGTATCGGACGTTTCGTATTCCGTGCTGCTCAAAAAAGAAACGACATCCAAATCGTTGGTATTAACGACTTATGTCCAGTAGAATATTTAGCTTACATGCTAAAATATGACACAATGCACGGTCAATTCGACGGTACTATCGAAGCTGATGTTGAAAACAACCAATTAATCGTTAACGGTAAAAACATTAGAGTTACAGCTGAAAGAAACCCAGCAGACCTTAAATGGAACGCTGTTGGTGCTGAGTACGTTGTTGAAGCTACAGGTCTATTCTTAAGCAAAGACAAAGCTCAAGCTCACGTTGAAGCAGGTGCTAAATATGTTGTTATGTCAGCTCCTTCTAAAGACGATACTCCAATGTTTGTTTGTGGCGTTAACCATAACGAATATAAAAAAGGTACACAAATCGTATCAAACGCTTCTTGTACAACTAACTGTTTAGCTCCTATCGCTAAAGTACTTCATGACAAATGGGGTATCGCTGACGGTCTTATGACTACAGTACACGCTACAACTGCTACTCAAAAAACAGTTGACGGTCCTTCTATGAAAGACTGGAGAGGTGGTCGTGCTGCTGCAGGTAACATCATTCCTTCATCAACAGGTGCTGCTAAAGCTGTAGGTAAAGTAATTCCTAGCCTTAACGGTAAATTAACAGGTATGTCAATGCGTGTTCCTACTCTTGATGTTTCTGTTGTTGACTTAACAGTTAACTTAGCTAAACCAGCTAAATACGAAGAAATCTGTGCAGAAATGAAGAGAGCTTCAGAAAACGAACTTAAAGGTATCCTTGGTTACACTGAAGATGCTGTTGTTTCTTCTGACTTCCTAGGTGATGCACGTACTTCTATCTTTGATGCTAAAGCAGGTATCGCATTAACTGATACATTCGTTAAAGTTGTATCTTGGTACGATAACGAAATTGGTTACTCTAACAAAGTTATCGAGCTTATCGCTCACATGGCTGAAGTTAACAAATAATCAATTATTTGAAAATTTAGAAAAAGGATGTCTTAGGGCATCCTTTTTTTTACCCCTATATTTAAGCTTTTAACCTTAAAAAGCCCCAAGAGTCAATTATTACAATAGTTTTACAAAATAATAGCGATAATCATTATTTTGATACATTTTGACAATCGTACTTTTTAGAGAAAAAGTCCTACTTATGGTTACATTTTGAATTAAAATTCACAAAATACGTCATTATTTCTACATCCAAATGAAATGTGACTTCCAGATGTAGAATCCGTCTTCATCATTTCAATTTACTCACTTGTGGTAATGTTATTTAAGACACTTTATCATTGAATTTCAAGCTATTTTTCGCATTTTTGTATTTAATACCCCCTAATTTAAAATCATGAAGAAGATAAGCTTATTATTAATTTTACTTTGCATTATGAATATGGCACAAGGACAAAATCCTTTTTTTGAAAAATATAATACACCTCACGGAACAGTACCGTTCAACAAGATCAAAAATGAACATTTTGAACCTGCTATCTTTGAGGGTATAAAGAAACATCAACAAGAAGTTGATGCCATTACCAACAACAAGAAAAAGCCTACTTTTGAAAATACAATTGTGGCTTACGAACAGTCGGGTGCATTATTAGATCGTGTACTTACAGTGTTTTACAACTTAAGAAGTGCAGAAACTAACGATGACCTACAAGTTATTGCTGAGAAAATGGTTGCACCTTTAAGTGAGCACCAAAACAACATCAGCCTAGATGAAAAGCTTTTCCAAAGAGTCAAAGTTATCTATGACCAAAAAGACAAACTGAAGCTAAATAACGAGCAATTGGTGTTGCTAGATAAAATCTATAAAGGATTTGTTAGAAACGGTGCAAACCTAAACGAACAACAAAAAGAGAAATACCGTGAATTGACTCAAAAACTAGGTATGTTAGGTCTGAAATATGGTGAGAACAACCTAAAAGAGACCAATAACTATCAACTTGTAATTACAGATAAGGCTCAACTTGCTGGACTTCCAGAGAGTGCTATTGAAGGTGCAGCCCATACCGCACAAGAAAAAGGCATTGAAGGATGGATTTTCACTCTTCACGCTCCTAGCTACGTTCCTTTCTTAAAATATGCAGACAACAGAGAGTTGAGAGAGCAACTATATATGGCATACAATACTAAATGTACACTAGACAACGAGTACAATAACTTGGGTATTGTAAAAGACATTGTAAACACAGAACTTGAAATCGTTCAATTACTAGGTTATAATACCTATGCTGAATATACTTTAGAGAATAGAATGGCTAAAAACAGCGATTCTGTCTACAAACTTCTAAACAATTTACTAGAAGCATACACACCAACCGCTCTTCAAGAGTTGGCTGAAGTCCAAGAAATGGCTCGTCAAACTGAAGGTCAAGATTTCGTGGTTATGCCATGGGATTGGGGTTACTTCTCTAATAAACTTAAAAATCAGAAATTCAATTTTGATGAAGAATTACTTCGTCCTTACTTTGAACTTAGCAATGTTAAGAATGGAGTATTCGGTTTAGCAACTAAATTATATGGCATTACATTTGAAGAGAATACAGCTATTCCTGTTTATCACGAAGATGTAAAAGCATATGACGTATTTGACAAAGACGGAAGTTTCCTTTCTGTACTATACACCGATTTTCACCCTCGTGCTGGAAAAAGATCGGGTGCTTGGATGACTTCATTTAAGGAACAATGGAAAGATGAGAAAACTGGAGAAAACAGTCGTCCACACATTACGATAGTAATGAACTTCACAAAACCAACTGCCGACAAACCTGCTTTGTTGACATTTGATGAAGTTAATACATTCCTTCACGAATTTGGTCACGCTCTTCACGGTATGTTTGCAAATACAACTTACCAAACATTAAGCGGAACTAGCGTATATCGTGACTTCGTTGAGTTACCTTCTCAATTAATGGAAAACTTCCTAATTGAAAAAGATTACTTAAACACATTTGCTAAACACTACCAAACAGGCGAATTATTACCGAATGAAATGATTCAACGTATTGTTGATGCATCAAACTTCAATGTTGGTTATATGTGTCTAAGACAAGTTAGCTTTGGTTTACTTGATATGTCATGGTATACTATTGACAAACCATTTACTGGCGATGTTGAAAACTTTGAACGTGAAGCATGGGCTAAAGCACAAGTATTACCAGTTATTGATGGCACTTGTATGAGTACACAATTTGGTCATATTTTTGCTGGTGGATATGCAGCTGGATACTATAGCTACAAATGGGCAGAAGTTCTTGATGCTGATGCCTTCTCTTTATTCAAAGAAAAAGGAATTTTCAACCAAGAAGTAGCACAAGCGTTTAGAGATCATATTTTATCTCAAGGTGGTACAAAACACCCAATGGAACTGTACAAAAGTTTTAGAGGTCAAGAGCCTTCAATCAACGCTTTACTGATTCGTAACGGAATATCAAATGAAAAAAACTAATTTCAAAATACTTATATCATTCGTTTTGATTGCAATTGGGTTAACCAGTTGCAATCAAACGGATAACTTGTCGACCATTTTCTTGAAAGGTGGTAAAAAGATGACAAATATCGCTTATCATTCTAAAGGCAAAGCTATACCTTTATTGGGAAATCTTGATGAAAACGAAGCCAACAATATCAGCAATGAATCGAATTATATTTTGATTCTAGATGGAACAGAAACGAATGACAAGATTGAGAACGGAACGTTTACATTTAAGTTAATTGACACAACAATTAACGGAACATGGAGAGTGGACGGTAAAAGCAGAAAGTTTAGCATGAGGAAGAGTGGCGTTTACAACCTTTCAAGTCGAGAAAGTAAAGACAGAGTTGCTCTAGAGACCTTCAATGCTATAAACGACACCTACAAATACTCAGGAGATAATAAAACCCTCCTACTCTATTACAACGATAAACACAAAAGCAAACCGTTTTTAATGTTTAAAGGTGCTGAGAAATGAAGGAAGATTTAGATAAAAAACAAATCGAACTAGACCATCGCTATTTACGAATGGCCAAAATTTGGGCAGAAAACTCCTATTGCGAACGTCGCAAAGTTGGTGCGTTAATTGTCAAAGATAAAATGATCATTTCGGATGGATATAATGGCACACCATCGGGATTCGAAAATGTTTGCGAAGACGAACACAATAAAACTAAACCTTATGTTTTGCATGCCGAAGCAAATGCCATAACTAAAATAGCTCGCTCGAATAATAGCAGCAATGATGCGACTTTATATGTAACAGCAGCACCGTGTATTGAGTGTGCCAAACTTATTATTCAAGCTGGAATTAAAAGAGTAGTATACTCTACCAGCTACCGACTAGAAGATGGTATTGAACTACTAAAAAGAGCAAAAATAGAAGTTCTATTCACAGGACTCGAAAACGAATAAACCTTATATAGGTTATTAATATAATAATTATGAACAACAAAAAACGTTCGGTCTTTACACCTATCATAGTAGCAGTATCTGTACTTATAGGAATTTTGATTGGAGTATATTACTCTCCAAGCAGAAGCAATGTATTTGTTAACCAAACGTCAACCAACAAGCTAAATTCAATTCTACGCATCATCAACGAAACCTACGTTGACACTGTTAAAATGGACGAATTGGTCGAAGATGTTTTACCGACAATTATTTCAAGCTTAGACCCACATAGTGTCTACATTCCAACACAAATAGCACAAGATTTTTCGTCGGATTTACAAGCTAGTTTTAGTGGGGTGGGCATTCAGTTTACCATTCAACAAGACACTATTTATGTAAATAGTGTTGTAAAACAAGGACCATCAGAAGAAGTTGGTATTATTGCTGGCGATAGAATTGTTATGGTTGACGACAGCCTTTTTGTAGGAAAGGTGGTTAATAACCATACAGCCATGCGAAAATTAAAAGGACCAAAAGGTTCTGTTGTGAAAATTGGCATTAAGCGAATGGGAGAACCAGAGTTGCTTAATTTCAATATTACTAGAGGTGATATTCCGCAAAATACTATTGATGCAACCTATATGATAAACGATAAATTTGGTTACATTCAATTGGGTAAATTTGGACGCACAACATATGTAGAGTTGATTAACTCTATGGCAAAACTGCTTTACGAGCAATGCGAAGGGGTTATCATTGACCTACGTGATAATTCTGGTGGTTATCTAGATATTGTTGCTAAAATTGTGAATGAGTTCTTACCTAGAGAACAACTTATTGTATATACAGAAGGTACTAACATGCCTCGCCAAGATATATACACAACAGGCTCTGGTGGATATCAACAGATACCTATCATTATTCTTATAGACGAAGCATCGGCATCCTCAAGTGAAATTTTAGCTGCTGCAATTCAAGATAATGACCGTGGAACTATTATTGGCCGTCGCTCATTCGGTAAAGGATTGGTTCAGAAAGAAATAGAATTTGATGATAAATCTGCACTACGCCTAACTATTGCTAGGTATTACACTCCTTCTGGAAGATCAATTCAACGTCCTTACGAAAAAGGTAAAAACAGAGATTATGCACTAGATTTCTATAACCGAATTCAACATGGAGAACTCTTTACTGAAGATAGTATTAAGTTAAATAAAGATTTAATTTTCCATACTTTAAATGGTAGAACTGTTTATGGGGGTGGTGGTGTAATGCCAGACATCTTCGTTCCTCACGATACGATTGGAACTTCTTCCTACTTAACAGAAGTATTTAGTAAAGGTTTATCTCTGCAGTTTGCATTTCAATATGTAGATAAAAACAGAAGTACTCTTGAGCCAATTAAAACTGAAGCAGAAATGGAAAAATTCTTAAAGACTCAACACATTGTTGAACGCTTCGTACAGTTTGCTCAAACCAAAGGTGTAAAAAGAAGAAACAACTTAATAAAAAAGTCATATTCTTTACTTGAAAAGAACTTGGTTGCTAACATTGTTTATAATATCTTAGGAATGGAAGAGCATATCAAGTACTTAAACAAGTCGGATAAAACTGTACAAACAGCACTATCTGTACTAGAAAAAGGCGAATCGTTTCCTGCTCCTCCGTTAAAAGATTTGGCAGATGACAACACTCAGGCAACAGAAGAAGAATCTCAGAATTGAGATTAAAGAAAGAAAGAAATTACATTCGAAAGAAGTTCTAGATAATTTATCAGAGCGGGTGATTAATTATATTAATTATGAGCCCGCTTTGGCTTTTTCGGAGACTGTACTTCTTTACCACTCACTTCCTGACGAAGTAAACACACATGAATTTATTCGAGAACTTTGTAAAAGAAAAAACATCATCCTGCCAGTGGTAGTAGGTGATATTCTTGAACTGAGAAGATATACCGGAGAACAAGACTTAAAACTTGGTTCTTTTAATATACTTGAACCATGTGGGGAGTTGTTTACAGACTATGATGGCATCGATTTAGCAATCATTCCAGGAGTTGCTTTTGATAGAAGAGGGAATCGACTAGGAAGAGGAAAGGGTTATTATGATAAACTTTTACCACACATCAAAGCCTATAAAATGGGCATTTGTTTCCCATTTCAATACTTTGAAAATTTGATTATCCCCACCGAACCAACCGATATTCCTATGAATAAGGTATTGACTGTTGGTAAAGGATAGATTTTATCGAAAAATGATATTGTAAATAACATTAGCTCCAACCATCTCGTTGAGTTTTCTAACAAGGAGTTCACGTCCCATCATCAATTCTTGTCGCAAGACTGAAGATGATAGTTGGACATATAAAATTTGGTTTTTAATGTAAATCTGACGAGTATAACGTGCCATACCCTCACCTATCACCTTTGGCCAAGCATCTAATAAACGTTGTTCGTTCAAAGGTGACTCTAAGCTCTCTTGACGTAAGAAGCGTTGCAAGATATCCCCTATTTTTTCGGCATTATTTCTTCTCATTTACTTTCCTCCAACATTTCAACTTGTCCATTTGACACATTAAATAACTTATACCCACTATTCACACGATGCAAAATTTTCTCTAAATGACTTCGGTTCGTATCCGTAATGAAGATTTGTCCAAATTCATCACTAGAAACTAGATGCATTATTTGCTCCACACGCAATGTATCTAACTTATCGAATATATCATCCAAAAGCAATAAAGGAACCTTATTATTAATCTTTCTCAAGAAAGAAAACTGAGCCAACTTCAAAGCTACAAGATATGTTTTACCTTGCCCCTGGGAGCCTTCTTTTTTTATAGGAAAGTCTCCTATAGACATGATTAAATCATCTTTATGTACTCCTTTCAACGAATACCCCATAATTTGATCTTTAGGTCGACTCTCTTTAAGAAGCTGCATCAAATCAAATTCAGCTAAGTCTGATTTGTATTCTAGCGATACTTTCTCTTTATCTTGAGAAATCTCAGAATAATAGGTTTGAAACATGGGAATAAAGGACTGAATAAACTCTTGACGTTTCTTAAACACAACGGTACCTGCAGAGGCCATCATCTCTTCAAGCACGATAAATAACTGCTCATCGACAGGAATATCACTCTTCAATAAGCTATTGCGTTGTGTCATAGCCTTATTGTATTGAATCAAAGCATTCAAATACTCTTTATCGAATTGAGAGATTACAACATCAATAAATTTTCTACGCTCGTCACTTCCACCTGTTATAAGACAAGAATCATCTGGAGAAATCATAACCAATGGAATTAAACCAATATGCTCCGAAAGACGTGTGTACTCTTTTTTATTGCGCTTGAATTGTTTTTTCTTTCTCTTTTTCAATCCACAATATACTTCATCCGTTTCACCTTCAACTTCAGAATTATAGTATCCTTGAAGTACAAAGAAGTTTTCGTCATGACGAATATTTTGTGAATCAATGGGGTTTGTAGAACTTTTACAAAAGGATAAATAGTAAATGGCATCTAAAATATTAGTTTTACCCATTCCATTCTCTCCAAGGAAACAATTTAGTTTGGTTGAAAAAGTAAGATCAACCTCTTCTAAATTCTTATAGTTCAATATAGATATCTTTGTTATAATCATTTTTGCTCAAAACTTGAACTGCAAAAATACAAAGAATAATAGTATAAAGTTCGTAACATAAAAAAGATGTACCTAAATTTTATTTATATACATAAAAAAAGTACTTTTGCTAACCTAAACAGTCTGTAGAAACTAATAAAATAAATAATATAAAATGACAAAGCACAACAAAGCACAGAACGATGGACAAGTCGTTGGCGAAGCGCTTGAGACATCAGAAGCATTCTTTGTAAAGAATGGCAAAGCGTTAGTTATCGGTTTAATTGCTATTATTGTTATCATTGGTGGATATTTTGCCTATGACAACATGGTTTCAAAACCTAATGAAATTAAAGCACAAAAAGCAATTGCCCTTGGCGAACAATATTTCCGAAATGGACAATATGAACTAGCACTTAACGGTGATAGTATCTACTTCGATGGATTCGCTAAAGTTGCTGAGCAATATAGTGGCACTAAAGCTGCTAATCTTTCTAACTATTACATGGGAGTTTCTTACCAAAAATTGGGTCAATATGAAAACGCTGTGAAGTTCTTAGAAAAATTCAAAGCAAACGACGAGCTAGTTTATCCTGCAAGCCTTGTAGCTTTAGGAAATTGCTACGCTAACCTTGACCAAGTTGACAAAGCTATTTCAACATTGAAGAAAGCTGCATCTGTTGCAGACAACAATACAATTAGCCCAATCGCTTTGCGTCAAGCTGGTATTCTTCTTGAAAGCAAAAAAGACTTTAAAGAATCACTGAAACTTTACGAAGAAGTAAAGACTAAGTATTTCGACTCAATCATTGCTCAAGACATTGACAAATACATTGAGAGAGCAAAAGCTCAACTTTAATAAATGAATATTTAATAAATAACATTAAAGCTGTTCTCTAACGAGAATGGCTTTTTGTTTCTAAAAAAACAGATAGTATGGCTACAATTTATCACAATTTATCTGACTACGATGCTAACTCGGTTCCTAACGCTGGAAATATGAAATTTGGCATCGTTGTATCTGAATGGAATGAAGAAATCACAGGCTCACTTCTTGATGGTGCTGTTAAAACACTAAAAAAACACGGAGCTAAAGATGAAAATATAATGATAAAAACTGTTCCCGGCAGTTTTGAATTGACATTTGGTGCAAGCCAACTAATCAAAAATAAAGAATTTGATGCAATTATTATTTTAGGTTGCGTTATTCAAGGAGATACTCCTCATTTTGATTATGTGTGTGCTGGAGTGACTCAAGGTATTACTGATTTAAACACAACTCACGATGTGCCAGTTATTTACGGTCTACTAACAACCAACGATATGCAACAAGCCATCGATAGAGCAGGTGGTAAGCACGGAAACAAAGGAGATGAATGTGCAATTACTGCAATAAAAATGATCGATTTTGTTTTGAGTTTAAAAAAATAGCTTTATCTTTGCATCGCAATTAAGGAACAAAACCTTAATAAAGCATGTGGGGGCAAATACCAGAGTGGCCAAATGGGGCAGACTGTAAATCTGCTAGCGCGAGCTTACGGTGGTTCGAATCCATCTTTGCCCACATATTTTGCGGAAGTAGCTCAGTTGATAGAGCATTAGCCTTCCAAGCTGAGGGTCGCGGGTTTGAGTCCCGTCTTCCGCTCTCGAAGAGAGAATCTTATTTTAAGATTCTCTCTTTTTTTTGTTAAAACCTTATTTCTATATTTGCAACATGGATTTTAAGCTAAGACACGACAACATATTAAATCTAAGACACACACCTATCCAAATTGTTCGAATTGGGATTATTGGACTTGGTAATCGAGGCATTGCCAACTTAAAACGTTATCTACAATTAGAGCTTCATGGTGTAGAAATTACTGCACTGGCTGATGTATCTGATACTTCCGTTCATAAGGCTCAAAGCATACTAAAAGAGAACAACAGAGCAAAAGCCTCATCCTATGTAGGAATAGAGGCTTGGAAAGATCTTTGCCAAAACAGTCAAGTCAACTTAGTTATGATTTGTACCGATTGGCTAACCCATTGTAAAATGGCAACCTATGCCATGGAGTGTGGTAAACACGTAGCGCTTGAAGTTCCTGCAGCTATTACTGTTGACGAGTGTTGGAAACTTGTACATACAGCAGAGAAGACCAGCATGCATTGCACAATGCTTGAAAACTGCTGTTACGACCCATTTGCACTTACTACGTTAAATATGGTACGCCAAGGTCTGCTGGGAGAAATGAGCCACGTGGAGGGCGCATACATACATGACTTGCGTCCATACTACTTTAAAAGTGAAGCCGAGGGCGGTACACACAATAATTGGACACTCGATTATTGCACTAAACATACCGGAAACCCCTATCCTACTCACGGATTAGGTCCCATTAGCAAAGTGCTCGACTTAAATAATCAAGATTATATGGTATCATTGACATCTATGTCCTCGTGCCAACAGAGTTTAAGTCAGTTTGCAAAACAACATTATGGAGAGATGACAGATGAAGCCAAAGTCGCTTTTAAAATGGGAGATATGAATACTACCCTAATTAAAACAGCAAAAGGCAAAACTATCATGCTACAATACAGTGTAGCTTTACCAAGACCATACAATAGAAGTTATACACTTTGTGGAACAAAAGGATTCATACAAAAGTACCCTGTTGAGACAATAACACTCGACCCCAACGGCGAGTCACCACTCTCATTATCAGAACGAAACGAAATACTTTTGAAATATGAACATCCCTTTGTTACGGAGATAGGTAAGCCTGCTAAAGGGAGAGGCATTGACAACACCATGAACTACATGATGGACTATAGATTAATTGATTGTTTACAAAAAGGATTACCTTTAGACATTAGTCTATATGAAGCAGTACAATGGTCATGCATTGCCGAGTTATCAGAGAAATCAGTTCTTTTGGATGGCCGCCCCGTTCGCATACCCAACTTTCTATTCGATTGCCAATACTAATTATAAATTAAATGCAGAAGTCAACCATACAATTAAAGGATTTAACGATTGGATATACAACAGGAAAACAAGCTACTCCTATTGTCAGTCACATTCATGAACAATTAAATTCGGGAGAGCTGACCTGCTTATTAGGAGCAAATGGAATTGGGAAATCAACTTTGCTAAAAACCATTTCAGGGTTCCTTCCTTTAATTGATGGAAGTGTATCCATTTTGAACAAACCCATTCAAGAGTACACACCCAAACAATTGGCAAAAGTTGTTAGTATTGTATTAACACAACGTCCAAGTGTTTTTAACATGACTGTTGAAGAACTGGTAGCAACTGGCAGAACCCCATATACAGATTTATGGGGAAGCATTAGTCAGGAAGACCAAGAAGTCATAGACAAAGCTTTGGAGGATATTGGTATCACCCATTTAAAACACCGTTTTATTGACACATTAAGCGATGGTGAAAAGCAGAAATCACTTATTGCAAAAGCATTGGCACAAGATACCCCTATCATTTTACTAGATGAACCTACCGCATTTCTCGATTATCCAAGTAAAGTAGAAGTGATGCAATTACTGCAAGAACTAACTCATACCCACAAAAAAACCATTTTATTGTCTACCCACGATATGGAATTGGCCTATCAAATTGCTGATAAGATATGGCTATTTAATAAAGAACGACAATTGTATGCAGGTACTCCCGAAGATTTGGCACTTGAAGGACGTATCGATGAGTTTTTTAACAACACTGGGCTAAAATTTGATTGGACTACTGGATTCTTTAAAGTTAAAAGTAATATTAAAGGAACCCTTCAAATTATTGGAGAGTCTAAAGCTAGAATCTTGTTAGAAAAAGCACTTGGAAGAATTGGTTTTGAACATAATGAGACATCTACCAACAAGGTAACCATATTACAAGATCAACCTTTGCAAATATCAATAGACATAAGCAATGAAAAGTTTAAGGTTACTACCATTGAAGAATTGCTTCAACTGCTACACCATGAAAACGTCAAACAGTTATAAGCTCTAATTTTTACATCGCTCTAAAAAAATAAGCACTCCTTTATAATATTAATAAAGGAGCATCCCGTCCTTTACTAATCATCAAAATGCCTCCGACAGAGCTTTATATTCTCAAACATAAAATATAAAGCTTTAATAATATGCACCTTAAACATATTATTGACTCCATACATATCTCAACCTTTTTAGTTTAAGACTTGTTCTATTCACATACCGAATAGAATATATGATCCATATTTCACATAAATAATTAAATTGTATAAAATTCAGAAATAATTCTGATTACCCACTCTTTATTATTACTTTCTAAAAATGTAAACAACTATCAATCAATCTAGAATATAAAATACTTGAAAGAAATAAACTTAACTATATTGTAATAAAAAGGTAGGTACTACGTAATATAGACTATATAGATTTGTAATGAGTAAATAGGGCTATATCAATAAAATAGCTACAATGTGAACTTATAAATTTAATATGAACAAACGTTTACTATTTTTTTCCTTTTTGGTTACGATTGTACTTCAAACAGAAGCACAACGAATCAAAGGCTCGGACACAGTTTTGCCAGTTTCTCAGAAAGAGGCCGAAGTCTTTATGCTTGAATATCCTTCAGAAACAGTAATTGTTACGGGCGGAGGTAGTGGAGTTGGAATATCTTCATTATTAGAAGGTACTACTGATATAGCTCAATCTTCTCGAAAAATTAAGTTCGATGAAAAGCTAAAGCTAAAAAACAACGGTAAAGATGTAGAAGAATTTATCGTAGCTTACGATGCACTTGCAGTTATTGTGCATCCAGACAACCCCATAAACAAGCTTACCAGAGAGCAATTAGATTCCATTTTTACAGGCAGGATAAACAATTGGAAAGAATTAGGTGGTCCTGATTTGAAGATTGTAACCTATGCACGGGAAACCTCCTCTGGAACATACGAATTTTTTAAAGAGAGCGTTCTAAAACACAAAAATTACAAAAGTGGTATTATGAGCATGCCTGCTACAGGTTCTGTAATCCAATCCATCAGTCAAACTAAAGGTGCAATTGGCTACGTAGGACTTGCCTACTTAAATAAAAATGTAAAGGCACTCTCTGTATCCTATGATAAAGGGCAGAACTACTTCTACCCTACATTATCTATGGATTCTGACTATCCGATTGTTCGACCACTCTATTTCTACTATATTCAAAAAGATATACAAGCAATAAGCAAGTTGCTAGACTTTATTAAATCAGAGAAAGGTCAACAAATTATTATCCAAATTGGATTTATTCCTAACAAGGAGTTTCAAACCACTACTAACTAGTCGATTATGAAAAAACTGATTAAATACATAGAGAAACTAATTGAAGGGATTCTTACATTAAGTGGAGCTATCACCACTATTATCATTGTGCTAATCACAATATTCCTCTTCAAAGAGGGGGTGGGCTTATTCAACAATCCAGTTGTGGAGAAAGGGTATGTAGTTGCCATCAATAGAGCCAATGAAATTAACAACCTTAGCTCAATAGAAATTAAGGATATTTTTGATGAGAATATAACGAATTGGAACCAACTGGGAGGCAAAAATGCTGCTATCACTACATTCCGATTTGATGAACTTTTAAGCTACTATACTGAAGAAGAATTGGGAGAAGACTATGCAATGTTAGGCAATAAAATTGGAGATATTATTAGCTCGAATGAAAACATCATCGCTTTTCTGCCCAATAAATACATCCCTGAAAACAAAGATGTCTATGTATTACCTACTGAACGTTTTGGATGGACCGATTTCTTTGCTGGAACCGAGTGGATCCCCACATCGACACCAACTCCTCAATATGGTTTTATGCCACTCTTCTGGGGAACATTACTAATCAGTATCGTATCTATTTTAATTGCACTTCCACTTGCATTAGGAGTAGCAATATATTTATCGGAATTGGCTAGTAAGCGAATGCGCGCCTTCCTAAAACCTGTAATTGAGCTTCTAGCTGGTATTCCTTCGGTTGTTTATGGTTTCTTTGGATTGGTTGTTTTGGTACCTATGATGCAGAAGTTATTTAACATACCCGTTGGAGAAACGGCTTTTACCGGAAGTGTAGTACTTGCAATTATGGCACTACCCACTATTATTACAATTGCCGAAGATTCCATGCGTAATACTCCACGGGCCATGCGAGAAGCAAGCCTAGCACTTGGAGCAACACAATGGCAAACGATATATCGTGTAATTATACCTTATGCTAAATCTGGAATATCAGCAGCAGTAGTACTTGGAATTGGACGAGCAATTGGTGAAACAATGGCGGTATTAATGGTAACTGGAAATGCAGCAGTTATACCTACTTCACTTTTTGAACCAATTAGAACAATTCCTGCAACCATCGCTGCAGAACTCGGAGAAGCTCCATCGGGAGGCATGCACTATCAAGCTTTGTTCTTATTGGGTTGCATCCTCTTTGCCATTACAATGGTAATCAGTTTAACTGCTGAAGTGATTTCTAAACAAAAACACAAGAATTCCTAAATGAAATAAGTTATGAATAAAAAGATAACACAGAAAATAGCATTTATGATCTTCCGAGCTTTGGGTTTACTCATTGTAGGATTATTATTCTGGATTTTGGGATTCATCATCTACAATGGTATTGGTGCAATTAGTTGGGAGTTTTTAACCACATCGCCTAAAAATGGGATGACAGAAGGTGGAATTTTCCCTGCAATCGTAGGAACAATCTGTTTGGTTGTTGGAAGTATGGTTGTTGCTTTTCCACTAGGGGTGATGTCCGCAATCTACACAACCGAGTATGCTAAAAAAGGATGGATTGTTCGTATCATTCGAATTATGACCAACAACATGGCAGGTATCCCTTCAATCGTATTTGGTCTTTTTGGAATGGCTTTGTTTGTGAACACCATGAAGTTTGGAGACTCAATTATAGCGGGTTCTTTAACACTAGGTTTGTTGGTATTACCCATTATCATACGCACTACCGAAGAAGCATTACAATCTATTCCAGATTCATTTAGAACAGGTAGTTTAGCACTAGGTGCAAGTAAACTTCAGACAATTTGGAGAATTATATTACCGATGGCACTTCCCAAGATCCTTACAGGGCTTATTTTGTCTATCGGTCGTGTATCTGGAGAAACAGCACCTATTTTATTTACAGTTGCAGCCTACTTCCTTCCGAAGTTACCAACATCTATTTTTGACCAAGTAATGGCGTTACCCTATCACTTATATGTATTGGCTACAAGTGGAACAGACATTGAAGCTTCAAAACCAATTGCATACGGAACCGCTTTAGTTCTAATTTTTATTGTATTTGTAATGAATATGCTAGCTACATGGCTGAGAAGGTATTTAAGTAATAAAGTAAAAACGGATTAAAATATGAGCACAATGATAAAAGCAGAAGATATTAATTTCTACTACGGTGATTTCCAAGCATTGAAAGGCATTAGCATGGAGATGAAAAAGAATACCGTTACCGCATTCATTGGCCCTTCGGGTTGTGGAAAATCAACATTCCTAAGGCTAATCAATAGAATGAACGACCTCATTGAAGGAACAAAAATGACAGGAAAACTACTTATTGATGGTAAGGATATTTACGCAAAAGGAGTTGAAGTTGATGAGTTGCGCAAGAATGTAGGTATGGTATTCCAAAAGCCAAATCCATTCCCTAAATCAATTTTTGACAACGTTGCTTATGGACTGAAGGTCAATCGAATGGGAAATAAGAAATTCATTGAAGAAAAAGTAGAAGAATCACTGATTGCAGCTGCACTATGGGACGAAGTGAAAGACAAACTAAAGAAATCGGCCTATGCCTTATCTGGTGGACAACAACAACGTTTGTGCATTGCACGAGCTCTAGCCGTATCTCCATCGGTATTACTAATGGATGAGCCTGCATCGGCTCTCGATCCGATATCTACTTCGAAGATTGAAGAGTTAATTTACAACTTAAAACATCAATATACCATTGTTATTGTAACCCATAATATGCAACAAGCTGCACGTGTAAGCGATCACACGGGTTTCTTTATGACTGGAAACTTGATTGAATTTAACGAAACAAAGAAAATATTCACCAACCCTCAACACATTGAAACTCAAAACTACATTACTGGACGTTTTGGTTAATTGCTAAAAATACAAAAGTATGAAACAGACTGAATTTGAATTAAAAGAACTGAAAGAGCAACTTAACGAAATGTGGAAACTTGTTCTTTCACAACTAGAGAAAACGAAAGAGGCATTTATGACTCATAACACCGACTTAGCCTACGAGGTAATGAGTCGTGAGAAACGAGTGAATGGACTAGATTCATCAATTGATAGTTCTAGTGAGGATTACATTGCACTCTATGCACCTGTAGCCATTGATTTAAGGTTTGTACTATCAATCATCAAAATTAGCGACACACTTGAACGTATTGGTGACTTTGCAAATGGAATTTGTCGCCAGATTATTGAAGAAGGTTACGAACAACTTGAAAAGTCTTTTATTGAGGAATTGAAAGTAGAAGATATATTTAGTATTGTGACCTCAATGCTATACGATAGCTATGCAGCTTTCAACTCTGAAAACACCAAAATTGCTGGTAAAATATTAGCTACAGATGACCAAGTTGATAAACTTTACTCTGAAGCATTAGAGCCTATTGCCAACTACATTAAGACACATCCTGAACACGCTATAAAAGCCCTTAAAACACTAATCGTATTGCGAAAACTAGAGCGTGTGGGCGACCATTGTAGTAATATTGTAGAAGAAATTGTTTTTTATATTGATGCTAAAGTTTTGAAGCATAAAAAGCCTGAATCGTACTATAAAGATGAATAATTCTATTAAATTTGGTCTATAACCAATTTAAACAAGGAAACAAACTATGAGTTATAAGATTCTGATTGTCGATGACGAACCAGATATTTGTGAAATCCTTGCTTTCAATCTAAAAAATGAAGGCATACAAGTTAGTATTGCAAACTCGGCCGAAGAGGCCTTAGAAATTATAGATAACACCTATCGCCTCATTCTTTTAGATGTGATGATGGATGGTATGTCGGGCTACAAAATGGCTGAGAAATTACGAGAGGCTAAAAACTTTATCCCTATTATTTTCTTAACCGCAAAAAGATCGGAAAATGACATGCTGACTGGGTTCTCTGTTGGCGCAGATGATTACATCATTAAACCTTTTTCAATAAAAGAGGTAATTGCTCGTGTCAAAGCAATTCTAAAAAGAGAAGACTTAAAAGCTGCTCCAAAACAAGAAGAGAGCACTACACTTTTGACGATGGGCGATTTAAGCCTCAACAAAGCCAATAAAGAAGTAAAGATTGGAGAAGAGCTTATCTCTTTAACAAAGACTGAATTTGAACTTCTTCTCCACTTTATGTCGAACCCCAATAAGCTTTTTGCTCGCGAAGACCTAATAAATTCAGTATGGAGAGATAACACTTTCATTACAGAAAGAACGGTTGATGTACACATTACTCGACTACGCAAAAAAATTGGCGAATACGGAAAACTCATAACTAGTCGTTCTGGATATGGCTATCAATTGAACCATCAAGAAGAATGAAGATAAGCTATAAACAACGACTTTTTATATCCCTATTTGTCTTGTTTGGTCTATTCACTGGAGCAGTAATATTTTTTGAATATGCCAAAACTAAGAAGTATAGAACTGAAGCTCTAGAAAAAAAGCTAGATGCCTATGCTAGTATTGTGTACAAAAGTATTTTAGTCAATAATGTCTAGTCCTATCATAGCGTTACACTAAAAAAAGTAATGATATGGAAGAGTTAAATGTATCTCATGTAAAACGTACACAAAAGGATTACAGCTTCAGTTTTAAGTTAAGCGTAGTCAAAGAGATTGAAAGTGGAGAAT
>JASLDF010000189.1 GCA_030151635.1 Bacteroides sp.
TTTTCATGTCCAAAAGTTAGCTTATGAAGCTCTCCAAGAAGTAAGAATAAGTCATAGATGGGAACAGATAGCAATAGAAGAAGAGCAGATAAAGCTTTGTAAAACAACTGGTACGGAGTATAAAATATCGTATCTAGAGAATGGTGATACACTTAGGCAATTATCAAGAAGCCGTTACTTACTTTTTAAAACTCCTAACAAATGGTCCCAGGCACAAAAAGTTAGAGCTAAGCTTTTATTCAAGTACTTTCCTGACTTAGAACAGCTATATCATAAAGTTCTACAGCTTAGACAAGTTTACTCACAAACAGAACTAAAAGATGTTGCTAGGTTAAAGCTGGCTAAGTGGTATAATCAACTAGAGGGGATAGTAAACCAGTATTTATCTACACTAGCCAAAAGCATAGAAAATAATTAGGATAGGATATTAAATTTCTTTGTTAATAGATCTACCAATGCTTCTGCTGAATCTTTAAATGCAAATCTAAAAGCGTTTAGAGCAACTTTTAGAGGAGTTAAAGATATTAGATTCTTTCTATTTAGAGTAGCTAAAATTTATGCCTAGAATTTAGGAACCTCAATAATACGGACTGAGCCACTTTTTGCATAAGTACAACTCTATTAAAGAATATAACTAGAATATTTTAAATAAAAAAAGCCTGATAAGTTATCTTATCAGGCTTTTAAGAGTGGTACCACCTGGAATCGAACCAGGGACACAAGGATTTTCAGTCCTTTGCTCTACCGACTGAGCTATGGTACCTTTATTTCTCTTTAGCGTGTGCAAATATAGGGCATCTGATTAGTATTACCAAATAAAAAGCAATAAAAAAGGGTGAAAAAGTTAACTTTTTTCACCCTTTAAATTACTAGTTTACCTAACTATTTGTTTTGTAGAGGATTCCATCCTTGAGCTTGTAAAGCCATTTCATTACCATCATGGGTAACAATTCCCAATCCTAGCGTGTCTTTGGTAATATGACCAATTACAGTCACCCCAGAAATCTTGCTTACTTTCTCATGTTCAGTTAAAGGAACAGTAAAAAGTAGTTCATAATCTTCACCACCATTTAACGCACAAGTTAAGGCAGACATATTAAGTTCTTCAGCCATAATTGCGGTTTGATAGTCAATAGGAAGCTTATCAGCATAAACACGGCAACCTACATTGCTTTGTGTACAAATGTGCATTAGCTCCGAAGAAAGACCATCAGAAATGTCCATCATTGAAGTTGGAATTACGTTAAGCTTGTTTAGCTCTGCGATTACTTCTTTTCGAGCTTCAGGTTTTAACTGTCTCTCAAGAATGTACTCTTTGCCTCCAAAATCAGGTTCAAGATCATTTGTCTTCATTTTGTTAAAAACAGATTTCTCTCTTTCTAATAGCTGAAGTCCCATGTATGCTGCACCTAAGTTTCCTGTAACGCAAATCAAATCGGTTTCTTTAGCACCGCTTCTCATTACAGTTTTGCCTTTTTGTGCTTCACCAATACACGTGATACTGATAGCAAGACCTGTTAATGAAGATGTAGTATCTCCGCCAATAATATCTACTCCGTAATTTTCGCAAGCTAGCTTTATTCCTTCGTAGAATTCTTCAATATGTTCAATTGAAAAACGTTTAGATATAGCCAACGAAACGGTAATTTGTTTCGGTGTACCATTCATAGCGTAGATATCCGAAAAATTAACAACAGCCGATTTATAACCAAGATGCTTTAATGGAGTATATACAAGGTCAAAATGAACTCCTTCCATTAGCATATCAGTTGTTACTAATATGTCTTTATCTTCGGTATAATTTAATATAGCAGCATCATCACCAACTCCTTTGATAGAAGATGTATTGACTAGCTTAATCTCGTCTGTTAGTCTTTTTATAAGTCCAAACTCTCCAATAGTTGATATATCTGTGTTCATTCAGTCTTAAGCTCTATTAATTAGTTCACGCATGATTGTAGTCATTTTGGGTTGAGCAGCATCGGCAGCTTTTTGAACCTCTTCGTGAGAAGCTTCAATAATCTTACCTTCAACGCCCAAGTCTGTAATAACAGACATACCAAACACGCGAATTTTAGCATGGTTTGCTACAATAACTTCAGGTACTGTTGACATACCTACTGCATCTGTACCCCAAATGCGGAACATTTTGTACTCAGCTGGTGATTCGAATGTAGGTCCTTGTGTACCTAGATAAATACCTTGTTGTACTTTGATGTTTTTTTCTTTCGCGATGTCAAGTGCACGATTGATAAGATCTTTATCGTATGCTTGGCTCATATCTGGGAAACGATCTCCGTACAAGTTTTTACCTCTCAATGGGTGTTCTGGGAAGAAGTTGATATGGTCGGTAATAATCATTAAGTCTCCAATAGAGAATTCAGGGTTCACACCACCACAAGCATTTGACACGAACAGAGTTTTAATGCCTAACTCCTTCATCACACGTACAGGGAAAGTAACTTCTTTCATAGAATAACCTTCGTAGTAGTGGAAACGGCCCTGCATAGCCATTACATCTTTGTCGCCTAACTTACCAAAAATTAGTTTGCCACTATGTCCTTCTACAGTTGATACTGGGAAATTTGGGATTTCAGTGTAACTAACTTCATATTTATCCTTAATTTCATTAACTAAACTACCT
>JASLDF010000205.1 GCA_030151635.1 Bacteroides sp.
GCAGTTTTAGGTTGTGAATAGAGATAAACATCTCTTTCAATACCACTGATACGCCAAAAGTCTTGGCACTCAAGGTATGAACCAGTACTCCAACGGAATATTTTAAGGGTAAGAACATTCTTACCAGGTTTTACAAAGTCGTTAATTAAAAATTCTGCCGGATTTTTAGAGTCTTCGCTATATCCTACTTCTTTACCATTAACATAAACATATACGCCAGATTTAGCACCTGCGATATGTAAAAACACATCTCTACCATCCCAATCAGCAGGGATGTTGATGTCTCTACGATATACTCCTACAGGATTCGCTTCAGGTAGAGCTGGAGGTTGTGGATTTCTTGGTTTGAATTCATATCCGTGGTTCGTATAGATTGCAGTTCCAAAACCCTGAACTTCCCAGTTTCCTGGCACTTTAATATCGTTCCAACCACTAATATCTACAGATGCATCCGTGATATTTTTAGGAAGATCTTTGTAGCTATCGACAAAATAGAATTTCCAAACCCCATTAAGTGATTGGAAAAATTTACTCTCTTCAAACTTCAAAGTGGTTGCATCCTTTGTATTGTCGAATGACATAAAGGAAGTTCTTGGATACTCTTTATTGACAGCTACTGTCTGAATATCTTGCCAATACTCTTTTTTGTCTTCTTGTTTTGCTTGAACAACACTACCACCTAGTAGTAATGAAGTAATAGCAAGCGATAGACATTTTTTGGTAAACGTTGGTATCATTGATATTAATATTAGATAATAATTTAGTTGAGTTTCTATTTATTGCAAACGCAGGCAATTTCCGAATTGTTTAGAAGGGGGAATTGTCTGCGTTTGTATTTTATTTGTAGGAGTTGATTATTGAGCAAAAGCGTGTCTATAACCTTTTGTCTCGTTCCAGTGTCCACGTGTGAAATCTGGTACTTCTACAGAAGTTGAATTGTTTTTAATTGAAATTGCTGTTAGATCTGCAAGACTGCACCATTCTGCAAGGTCATATACATCCATATCTAGAGGTAATCCATTTTGCAAGCAGTAAACCAACCTGTAGTCCATAATAAAGTCCATACCACCATGTCCACCAACTTTTTTAGCAATTTCTTCAAGCTCTTGGTGAATTGGGTGTTTGTATTTGTCCATCAATGCTTTTTTTACGTTTTCTGGAACAAAACCGTGTGAATTCAAGTCTTCGTGGTTAGGAATAATGCTTGAATCTACTTGGTCTGGTTGTAAAACGTAGCCAGAAGATGGGTATTTGTTTGCAAAACCTTTTGTACCTGTTAATTGGTACATTCTGCTATATGGGCGAGGAGTCATTACATTGTGTTGAATGTGAATCGTTTTCTCATTTTCTGTTCTAATCAAAGTCAATGTGTGGTCTCCATTTTGGAAATCTTCAACATTTTCTTCGTTGTAGTATTTCTCAGCATTTGCCTTACCATTTACTGATTTCGTATCCATTGCTACTAGGTATTTCATACGGTCTCCACGATGGATGTCAAGTAATTGACAAGCTGGTCCCATACCATGAGTAGCATAAACATCACCTCTGTGTTTTCTGTTGTATTCTAAACGCCAGTTATTCCAATAGTATGGCCAGAACTCTTCAAGGTTATGGATATAAGCTCCTTCAACGTGAAGAACTTCACCAAATAAACCTTTTTGAGCCATATTTAATGTTGTAAGTTCAAAGAAGTCATACACACAGTTTTCTAATTGCATACAGTGTTTACGGGTTCTTTCAGAAGTGTTGATTAATGACCAAATTTCATCTAATGTCATTGCAGCAGGAACTTCAATGGCAACATGTTTACCTTGTTCCATTGCGTATAGTGCCATTTCAACATGGTGAGCCCAATCTGTTGCAATATAAATAAGGTCTAAATCATCTCTTTCGCAAAGAGCCTTCCAAGAATCTGCTTCACCAGCATATTCAGCTGCACGCTTGATTCCGGCATTATCTAGAATTTTTTGAGTAGCTTCAACTCTTTCAGGACGAATGTCGCAGAGAGCAACTATTTCAGTTCCAGGAATATGTGTGAAGCGGTCAACGGCTCCTGGACCTCTCATGCCTAATCCGATGAATCCAGCTCTAACAGTTGCTAACTTAGGTGTAGTTAAACCAACAACGTGGGTTTGGCCAGCAGGTCTTTCTGGAACAAAAGTTTTAATAGGACCTGTTGTTTCTGTCTTAGAAGTGCCACATGCAGCCAAAGCTAAGATGCAAATTCCCATTAAATAACTTTTAAGGTGTCTTTTCATAGTAATTTTATTTATTTTATAGTAATAACAGTGAATTACAAATATCAATCATTTTTGTCAATAATAAAATTATTTAGGATTATCTTTCTTAATATAAAGCAAGCTAATTTCCTCTTATCATAAAATAATTTTCAGCTTTTAACACTCTAGGCAATTTTTGATTGGCTAGACTCGTTGTAACACGAATTAAAATTGTATTTTTGCATTCTATTCTAAAAAAAAATAAGCCAATTATGAATATGGACAATGTCATAGTTAAAGGTCGCGAGTTTAAGGTTACTCTTTCTAATGAGCAAATAGCCGAACAAGTAGATCGTGTTGCGCAAGAAATGAATAAGGAGTTAGAAGGTAAAAACCCTCTCTTTATCGTAGTGTTGAACGGAGCATTTATGTTCTGTGCTGATTTAATGAAGAGAATCACCATTCCTTGCCAAATTTCATTTGTAAAGCTAGCCTCTTATGAAGGTGTTTCATCTACGGGTGTAGTGAAAGAAGTAATAGGACTTAATGAAGATATTTCGGGCCGAACAATTGTTATTGTAGAAGACATTGTTGATACAGGTTTAACTATGGAGCGTTTGCTTGAAACATTGGGAACAAGAAAACCTAAAGAAATTTATATTTCTTCTCTTCTTGTTAAACCTGAAAAGCTTAAAGTTAAATTAGATATTCAATTTATTGCATTTGAAATACCTAACGACTTTATTTTAGGCTATGGTCTTGATTATGATGGTTATGCTAGAAATTTACCTCATATATATACCCTTGTTGAATAATTAATTAAAAAATATAATCATAATGTTGAATATTGTAATTTTTGGAGCTCCAGGTTCTGGAAAAGGAACTCAAAGTGAGCGTATTGTTAGTAAATATGGTTTAAATCATATTTCAACAGGCGACGTACTTAGAAACGAAATTAAAAATGGCACAGAGTTAGGTAAAACTGCTAAAGGCTATATTGATCAAGGTCAATTAATTCCAGACTCATTAATGATTGATATTTTAGCTGATGTTTATGATAGCTTTACTGATAGTAAAGGTGTTATCTTTGATGGTTTCCCACGTACCATCGCTCAAGCTGAAGCTTTGAAAGAGATGCTAGTTAAAAGAGGTCATAACATTACTGTAATGTTAGAACTTGATGTTCCAGAAGATGAACTAATGACTAGACTAATCAAACGTGGTAAAGAATCGGGTCGTGCAGACGATAACGAAGAAACTATCAAAAAACGTTTAACAGTTTATCATTCTCAAACAGCTCCTTTAGTGGATTGGTATAAGAATGAAAAACTTCACAAACATATCAATGGTTTAGGTACTCTTGAAGGAATCTTCGAAGATATCGTTGAAGCTGTTGAGTCAAAAAAAGCTTAATCGGATTAAGCAGAAGTAGTATATAATTATTTTTTAATCGTTTATAATATAAATATGGCTGAATCGAATTTTGTTGATTATGTGAAAATCTATTGCCGTTCGGGTAAAGGGGGACGTGGATCATCTCATATGAGACGTGAGAAATATATTCCTAAAGGAGGTCCTGACGGAGGTGATGGTGGACGAGGAGGTCATGTTATTTTACGAGGTAATCGTAATTATTGGACGCTTCTTCACTTACGCTACGAGCGTCACGTTTTTGCGCAACCAGGTGAATCGGGTAGTGCTAAGAAAAGTTTTGGTAAAGATGGTTTAGATAAAGTCATTGATGTACCATGTGGAACCGTTGTTTTTAATGGTGAAACTGGAGAATATGTTTGTGATATTACTGATCATGGCCAAGAGGTAGTCCTTCTTAAGGGAGGTCGTGGAGGTTTGGGTAATTGGCACTTTAGAACTGCTACTAATCAAGCGCCTCGTTATGCACAGCCAGGTGAGCCAATGCAGGAAATGACTGTTATCCTTGAACTTAAGCTATTGGCTGATGTCGGTTTAGTAGGGTTTCCAAATGCTGGTAAATCAACATTGTTATCAGTTGTATCTGCTGCAAAACCTAAAATTGCAAACTATCCATTTACGACATTAGAACCAAATCTTGGTATTGTTTCTTATCATGATGGCAAGTCTTTCGTGATGGCAGATATTCCAGGTATTATTGAAGGTGCGAGTCAGGGAAAAGGATTAGGATTACGTTTCTTACGTCATATTGAGCGTAACTCGTTGTTGCTATTTATGGTTCCTGCTGATAGCGATGATATTCGAAATGAATATGAAGTTCTTTTAAATGAGCTTAAGACTTTTAATCCAGAGATGTTGGATAAACAGCGTATTTTGGCAATCACAAAATCTGATATGTTAGACCAAGAGCTAATTGATGAGATTGAAGTGACGTTGCCTGAAGGTGTGCCTCATGTGTTCATTTCTTCGGTTGCTAATATGAATGTTTCTCAATTAAAAGATATTATTTGGGAAGAGCTAAATAAAGAGAGCAATCGTATTGTTGAAGGTTCTATCATTCATGCTCCAAAAATTGTCGAAGAGATTGATGATCTTGATGATTTTGATTTCTCATATCATGAAGCTGATCTTGATGATGAAGATGATTTTGAAGAAGAGTATGATGAAGAAGATTTTGATGATCTAGACTTTGAATACGAAGATGAAGAGGGTGATGAAGATAAAGAGTAAATGATGTATTACTTGACAAAACATAAAGAAATGTTGGGGTTTAGTTCTTTTAAGAACTTCTCCAACATTTTTAATTTTACAACTTCCCGAAATGGTGGAGAAAGCTTAGGTGCTTATGGTTCATTAAATTGTTATCCATATTCGGGCGATGATCTTGAATCTGTAAATGCCAATAGGAGTAGGTTGTTAAAGCTTTTCCCTTTAGAGCCTACTTGTGTGGTTACTCCTTATCAAACACATGAAGATAAGGTGTTAGTTATTGACAATCAATTTTCAGTATTATCAGTTTCTGAGCAAGAAGAACTTCTTCATGGTGTAGATGCAGTGGTGACGAATAACCCTAAGTTCCTTCTAACAGTAGCTACTGCTGATTGTGTGCCTATTACTTTTTATGACTCATCTAAAAATGTGGTTGCATTGGCTCATGCGGGTTGGAGAGGAACGGTGGCCAAAATAGTAGTCAATGTCTTAACGGTTATGAAAGAACAATTTGAATCGAACGCTAAAGACATTTTTGTAGGAATAGGACCAAGCATTTCTTTGAAAGCTTTTGAAGTGGGTGATGAGGTAGTTGCTAAATTTAAAGAAAATGGATTTGATTTGAATGAGGTAACTCAGTTAAATACGGATTCAAATAAGTATCATATTGACTTGTGGAAGGCAAATCGTTTGCTTTTGGAGGAATGTGGAGTGCCTTCGAATCAAATTGAAGAAGCTAGTATTTGTACATTTACAAAGCATAATCAGTTTTTCTCTGCTCGCAGGTTGGGAATTAAATCGGGTAGAATAACGACTGGAATAATGATTTTAGAATGATGAGATTTAATATTAAGGTATCAGAAGAACTAAAAACTGTTGCACCAAAATTTGTTGGTGCAGCTATATATGGTAAGGTTGCTAATACTGAATTTAATGCTGATTTATGGGATGAAATTCATAAATATTGCGACTATGTAAAAGAGAACTTTACTACAGCTGATATTAAGAAAATAGAGCCGATTCAAGCAACCCGAGAAGTCTATAAAAAATGTCGTAAAGATCCAAATAGGTATCGTCCAGCAGCAGAGGCTTTGCGAAGAAGAATTATTCGTGGATTACCTTTGTATCAAATCAATACGCTAGTAGATTTAGTAAACCTGGTTTCAATTGACTCTGGGTTATCTATGGGTGGATTTGATGCTTCATATATTCAAGGTGATAACTTAGAATTGGGAGTTGGCAAAGCGGATGAACATTTCGAAGGAATTGGTCGTGGTGTTTTAAATATCGAAGGCTTACCCGTTTATCGAGATTCTAAAGGTGGTATTGGGACACCAACGAGTGACGAAGAACGTACTTGTATGCGAATTGAAACGACTGAGTTTTTGGCTTTATTAAATGGATATAGTGGTGAGGTTGCTTTAAATGAAGCTGTAGAAATGATGAAATCTCTTTTAGTAAAATTTGCAGGAGCATCAGCAGAAGAGTTGTCTGTTATTTATTACTAAAATGATGTTCCTTATTTTAAGAATGGCTATTTTCACAGCAATTTAGAATAGGTACTTATGAATGGAATGAATGAATTGGAAGAACGATTAAAAGAAAGAGATGTACGACCGACAGCTGTTCGTCTTTTGATTTTAAAGGAAATGTTGGCTATTGAAGAGGCTTTTAGTTTAGCTGATTTAGAAGCTGCTTTAGATACGATTGATAAGTCAACTATCTTTAGAGCCATTACTCTTTTTCATGATAAAATGATTTTACATAGTATTGATGATGGTTCAGGTTCAATTAAGTATTCAATCTGTTCTAGAAATTGTACTTGTATGGGTGAAGCTACGCATGTGCATTTTTCTTGTAATATATGTCGTAAAATCTACTGTCTAAAGAATATAGCTATTCCTAGGCTAAATTTGCCTAAAGGGTTTGAATATGAAAGTGCAAACTTTGTATTGAAAGGAGTATGTAATAACTGCTCTAAAGAACAAAATTAACGTCTTCATAGCTTTGCAACCAGGTTGCAGTTGTTAATCTCTATATTTGGTTGTAAGATTTAAAAATACTTAAAATATAGAGTTATGAAAAAAAATGATATTACTGATAGAGCTAGAGATAGTGTATGTTGTAGCTCTCATACAGATCATACACATAATGTAGCCTCATCATTATCAGGATGTGGTTGTAATACGTCTCAAGGTCACAGTCACGCTACATTGGGTTTTAAATCCATTGTCGTTAGTTCAATACTTCTAGTACTGGGTCTTATTCTACAGAACACAACGTATGGTGAAAATATTCATATTGGTGTTTATATCGCTATTTTTGGCGTAGCCTATCTTTTTGTGGGATTTCCAGTTTTGCGTGAAGCTTGGGAAGCTATGATTAATGAAAAAGATATTTTTAATGAGTTTTCGTTAATGAGTATAGCTACATTGGGGGCATTCGCGATAGGAGAATTTCCTGAGGCTGTGGCTGTTATGTTGTTCTATTCTGTTGGTGAATATTTTCAGTCTAAGGCCGTAGGTAAAGCAACAAAGAATATTGAAGCGTTGTTGGATGTGCGTGTTGATGAAGCATACGTGTTGACTAATTCTGGAGTACAAACTATTGCTTCAGAGAATGTAGGAGTGGGAAGTAAGATCCAGGTAAGAGTCGGAGATAAAATACCTCTTGATGGACTTTTATTGTCTAATAAAGCGAGTTTTAATACAATAGCTCTGACAGGAGAGAGTATTCCTCAAACCAAACAAAAAGGAGATGTAGTACTTGCGGGAATGATTAATTTGGAACAAGTTATTGAAGTTGAAACTACCAAATTATATAGTGATACGGCGTTATCTAAAATCTTATCTCTAGTACAAGATGCTACGGAAAGGAAATCTAAAACCGAACTGTTAATCCGTCAAATAGCTAAGATATATACACCTATTGTATTTGGATTAGCTATATTATTAGTTGTTCTTCCATGGTTATTTATGTCAGACTATGTGTTTACAACTTGGATGTATCGTGCTTTGACATTCCTAGTAATTTCATGCCCATGCGCTTTAGTAGTTTCAATCCCTTTGGGGTATTTTGGAGGGATTGGTGCGGCATCTAAATCTGGGATTTTATTTAAAGGTGCGAATTACTTAGACATTATGACCAAAGTGAATACAATTGTAATGGACAAAACAGGAACAATGACTGAAGGTGTCTTTGAAGTTCAAAACTTTATGATTGAAGATGGTGTTGATAAAGAAGTGTTTTTATCTCTGTTATCTGCTGTAGAAAGTTATTCATCACATCCTATAGCAAAAGCAATCCTTAAATTTAAATCTCCCAATCAAGATGTTATATCTAAATTATCTGCGGTTAAAGAATTAGCGGGTTATGGTATTAGTTGTGATTTTGAAGGGCAACAATTACTTGTTGGAAATATAAAACTTCTAGATAAATATAATATTGTTTATTCTCCATCAATAAAAAATGTTGTTGGAACTATAATTGTTTTAAGTGTTGGTGGACAATATCAAGGAGCTGTTTTAATTGCTGATAAATTAAAAGTAGATGCAATTCAAACTGTTAAGGATTTCCATAAAAATGGAATTAATAAAGTGGTAATGTTAAGTGGTGATAATGACGCTATAACTAAAAATATTGGTGGAGTTTTGGGTGTTGATTTAGCTGTAGGTGGTTTATTACCTGATGGTAAAGTGAAGTATATTGAAGAGCTTAAGCAAGATTCTAGAAATGTTATTTGCTTTGTTGGAGATGGTATCAACGATGCTCCTGCTCTTGCTCTAAGTGATGTTGGTATTGCTATGGGAGCAATGGGTGCCGATGCTGCTATTGAGATTGCAGATGTAGTAATTCAGACTGATCAACCTTCAAAAATCAATAGGGCTATTTATATTGCTAAGAAAACTAGAGCTATAGTTATTCAAAATATAGTAATGGCATTTCTTGTTAAGTTGGGTGTTTTAGTATTAGGAGCAATAGGTATTGCAACAATGTGGGAAGCAGTCATAGCCGATGTTGGTGTAACGATTATAGCTGTACTAAATGCAGTTAGAATTTTATCGGAAAAGGAACAATAAATAAAAATTAAAGAATGCCGTTGTATTTCATTTTGATACAACGGCATTCTTTAATTTCCTATCTACGAAATATATTGCCAAAATGAAATGGGTAAGTGTATGTTCTCAATGTTTTTAGCTTCATTGAACATAGGAGCGATTGCATGGGGATGATAAGCTCCAGCATCGGTTATTGGAGTAACTAAAAAAGTTAATTCTTCGTGCTCTTTCGCAAACTCTATAAATTTATCGATGTATTGCTTGACAACATCTAGATTTTTACCAACTGTTGGTATGGCATAAGATCTACCTTGGAGTCCTGCTCCTTTCCCCCATTTAGCACCCCATTTTATATGGGCAATATTTGCAGTCCCTACAACGTGCAGGCCAGGGGTGTTGCTACCAAAAACGAATATTTCGTTTTCTTTTAACTCTTCGATATAATCAGGCGTTATTCTTGATTTCATATTAATAGCCATATTTTTTAAATTTTGGTTATTAAATATACGTAATATATTTGTAATATGAAAATTACGGGTACTCTATGCTCTTTATAAAGAGTGTAATATCAATTGTTTATAATTATTTCGCATAATTAAACCTCGTTATACTGTGAAAGTCTAAGAATTTTTCTGTTCTTTTGTACTTTACTAATTCGAATATATAGTATCATATTTCAATGAAAAAAATAATTAAAACTTATAATCCTGCATTTTGGTGAGGTATTATCCAAATCAATTTTGAATTTCTTTGTGACTTTTGTCATGAAGCGGATATCTGTATTATAAATTTAATTAAAATTAAAAATATGAATTTACATATTGAATTGGATGAAACACATCCAGCCTATGAATGGCTTAATCAACAAGCTGATAAATTGGGGGCACGTGGCCATTTTGGCACTCACATTGATTGTTACACAAAGACTCCAGCTAAATCTTTTTACGAAGTAGATGTTATCCTATTAGACTGTCGCAATGGAATGCCTTCTGATGAAGATTTACGTAAATTACCTTCGTTAGAAAATAAAGCTTTGTTGTTGTTTACTGGAAATATGTCGGATAACGATTATGGGACTAAGGCTTACTTTGGTAAAAGAAATGCTTTATTGACCAAATCATCATTGGAAGTTATTTTGACTAAATCACCATCTTTTATTTTAATCGATTCTTTTGGAATTGGTACGCATGGCGAAAATCACCAAATGTTGGATAAGCGATGTGAAGAGGTTGACTGCTTTGTTATTGAGAATATCATAGTACAACCCCAAACGGCTGATTCTATCAAACGAATATCAATAGATTTCGATCTAGATCATCCTTCAACAGGAAAACCATGCGAAGTATATGCTATTAACTAAGTAGATATTAGATAGGTAAAGGCAGTGATTAAGTTCACTGCCTTTTTTTACAACTAGATTAGAATTTTTTGATTTCAATATTCTGAATGAAGTAATTCAGTATTCTATAATAGAGGTCATCTCCTAGAATTGCATCTTCAATTGTATGATCTATGCTTGGATTATCATTGATTTCAATGATGTATGCTTTATTATTAACCATTTTCATATCAACTCCATACAATCCTTTTCCTATAAGTGAAGTCGCCTTTAAAGCTGTTCGAAGAATGTTTTGCGGTACTTTATAGATAGGCACTGCTTCGGACATTCCACATTGACTTTTACCAGAATCTAAATGTTGATATATTTGCCAATGGCCTTTAGCCATAAAGTATTTACACGCATATAAAGGCTCACCATTTAGAATACCAATACGCCAATCAAAATCTGTAGGTATATATTCTTGAGCTAAAATTATAGCAGATTGCTCGAATAATGAAGCAGATGATTTATTAAACTCTTCTGCATTAGAAACCTTTTTGACACCATGTGAAAAAGAACCATCAGGTATTTTAAGAATAAATGGGAAACCTAGTTTTTCTCCTATGCCCTCGTAGGTATTCTCATTAGAATGAAATACTAAAGTTGAAGCAGGTGCTAAAATCTTTTCTTTTGCTAATAATTCGCTTAAATAAACTTTGTTGGTGCAACGAATAATAGATGTTGGATCATCAATAACAACAATGCCATTTTGTTCGGCACGTTGAGCAAAATGGTAGGTGAAATGATTGAGCGATGTTGTAGCACGGATAAATAGTGCATCAAACTCGAGAAGTCGCATACTGTCTTGTTCGGTTATCAACTCAACATTTACTCCCATTTTTTTACCTACTTCTATGAACTTCTGTATAGCTTTTTTATCACTTGGTGGAAACTTCTCGCTAGGGTCTACTAATATAGCCAGGTTATATTTATAGTATTTAGGCAGACGAGGTGCTCTCCAGACTTTTTTGTTGAAGTTATCCAATGAATTGGCAAATATATCTTGTTCCTCTTCTGATAAATCTTTAAGATAGACTGCTTGAATATTTTCAATCTGATTTTTTGAACGATTATTTAGAGTTACGCGTAGAATAGGAGCTGGATAATAATCAAAAATATAGCGTGCTATTTTTTCTAATCCTTTTTCTTTACATGTGCCAAAGTAGATGTCGAAATACCAATTATCAGTAGTAATATTATTTTTAATGATCCATTGATGACATGTTTTCTGAAGGTTTTGGTCCATACGTATACCTGTACCCGACTCCAATTTGTTAATGGTGTCAACACTTGGTATTACTTTTTGTCCTCTCGCTTGTCCTAGTAAAGAGCAATAGTATCCTTCAGAGTTATAGCTATAGTTATTGCTTAAGTTAATAACTAATTTAACGCCTTTGTTTAGAGATTTTAGTTTAAGATAGTCTGATACCGATAGGATACTACTTGTTTCGTAGTAGGGATTCCATTCGTTCAGGTTGTCAAGGAGAATTTGTACACTATTCATATTTTACAATCATTGTTAATAATATAATTGCATTGAATAAGGTAAATGGGAATATAATGCTATTACTGCTCGATACAGTTGATTATATGTAGTAGTATAGTTCAAAGATAGTCTACATTTCGATCCTTATTAAATCGGGGGGCAAAGTAAATTCTTTTTGTCGATATCTTTAGTTAAAAGGATGTTTTTTTTAATCCAATCCAGTCTGTGCGTTTTCGTGATATTAGGAAGGTATTTACTAGTCATTCATTGTAATACTTATTTTAAAATTTAGCTTGAAAAAAGAAGCTA
>JASLDF010000208.1 GCA_030151635.1 Bacteroides sp.
CTCGAAATCACATTTATAAGTAGCATGATTACGTGGATTGCTTGTCTGCTTAAGGTTAAAAGTATAGTGCGTATGAATGGTATGATAAATATGTGATTCTTGTTTAATATGCTCCATAACATCAATCTCTCCACAACCAGGCCAACCTTTATAGATATACTTACTAGGCATTAACCAAATTGCAGGAAATGCTCCGTTTGGATATTGAGTAATTCGAGCTTTGACTTCGAGCTTACCAAAAGTAAATGAAAATTTACCCTCAGTTTTAATACCACCAGCCAAATACTTACCCTCTTTTTTTTCAGCCACAAGAATCAATTTACCATCTTTTACGTAAGCTTGATCATAACTTTCAGACATTTCATCATTCCAATCTGAACTAGCCTTCTCTGCTAGAATCCATTTTGATTGATCAGGAATGCCATCCACATTAAAATCATCAAAAAACACATAATCTTCTGGATTTCCGGCATCTGAATCTTCTGGGATTTCTGGAAGAACTAAATCAGGAAGCACAACTGTATACGCTACTTCATTTCCACCTTCAGTAGTAACTACAACCTTTTGCTCTTGTACCCAATTATTTAGAAAATCATTGGGATTCGGATCTATCGTTGCTTTATCCTGAAGCACAAATTGTACTTTCTCTATGGAATTTCCATTTACAACATGTGCTATTCTTGCCGTTTTATCAGTTTGATCGATAATAGCATGATGATAAGTTTCTCCTACTTTTACTGAGAACTCAGATAGTGGATTGTCATTTTTAACTACATGCATTTTGTCATCGTCGCTGCTGTCTTTACAAGCGACAGCAACGATAGCAAAGAATACTATATTCAATATTTTCATTATATTTTTCATAATTAAATAATCATTATTCACCCCAAACTAATGGTGCAATGTATTCGAACTTAGCTAATGTAGCTTTTCCACCTGTTACATTAACCATTAAACTCATTCCTTGATTTAACTTTTCCCAAGGCATAACCCAAGAGTCTGTAGAACCGCTTAAAGTAATTCCATTGGCAATTCTATAACACACTTTTTCGCCATTTAGAATCCATTCAACATATGTCCAGCTCTTGCCATTTTCGTCAATAGACTCTTTAATATCCAGACTGATTACGTTATTTTTAGTATAGTCTACAGGTTTGTGACAATTTTTATTTTCAATAAACACATCAGCACTCCAAGGTCTTGTACTAGGCACAGTTTTACCATCTTGTAACCAATATCTAATTTCGTAATCACCTGCAGTCATGAATAAATTAAACTTAGTTGCAGCTGGCATTGGCTGGATGTAGAAGTTATAGTAACCCGGTTGTAATTCGCCTGGTCCATACCACATTCCCGAAATTGTTTTATTCTCACCCAATACTACTGGTATTTGTGGATTAGCTTGTTTAAACTTAACCTCTTTAACTACAGGAAGAATACCCTCTTCTGATTTAGATTGTAGTCTAATAACAGCTGTACGAACAGTAGTACCAACGTGTTCAGACACATTTACTACAATACTTTCTGACCCATTGAAATCAACCTTTTCAAAGGTAAACCAGGCAGAGTCTTCTTCATCAATTTTAGCTACAGTCCATTCACCATTAGATTCAACAGGAATCGATAATTGTTGTTGAGCCTCATATAGTTCAAACCATTTTCCATTTTCTGGTAGCATTGGATTTAGCATAACTCCGTCTTGTACATAGGTAACAGTCTCACAAGCTACACCGTGTCTATCAAAAATTGTTACTGTCGCATTTCGTTTCTCTCCTTTATTCGCAGTGGCCTCAACGGTTACTTGACCATTAAGTTCGCCTTCTGTTTTAGAGGAAATAGTCAACCACTCCTCACCTTGCGAAACTTTGACACTCCATTTCTGATTCGCTTCAATAGTGAAAGTATCTTCCGATTTTTCCTGTGGTAATTCAAAGTTACTTCCAGTAACATTTAAAAACGCTATACCTTTTTGAAGAAGCGTAAACTTCTTACCTATCCAGTAATCGCTTTTAATCGTTAATGTGTCTATTCGATCATCCAAATGAGTATTCTCAACACACTGTATGGCAACCGTATAGATTGAATCCACTACATTTCCAACACTGGGAGTTACAGAATACCAATCTTGTGTACCAAAGACCTTCCAAGGATCAGAAGATTTTACTAAAAAAGTAACTTTATCATGTTGTATAGCATTAACTTCATATGAGTCCTCAACACGGTATCTTAAATCAACCGATTTAGGTGCTGAATCATCAGAACAACTTTGAATTAGAAGCATACAACTAACTAAAGACAGTAGAGTTAATACTATTTTACTACTAATTATTTTCATACTAACTTTCTTTATAATTCAACAAATGTAATTGACTTAATTACAAAATAATCATCTGCAGCTGCATCAAATAAACCAAGATTTATAATTTGTCCTGGCTCTGACGCCGACTCCGTAGCATAAGGGTTAGACTTACCTGCTAATATACCCATCACTTTTCCATCAATAACTAGTCGGATATCTACTTTATTGACATCACCAACTGATGGTTCAACAAAAAACTCCACTTTCTTGACTGAATTCAATTCAGATAAATTAAATTTAAATTGTTTTTGTTCCCAATCAAAACCAGCACCACCGCAAGTAAATTGCGAGTTCTTATCAGATCTCAACCAAGTATGGAAATTTGTATTACCTACATTTGGCCACATATTAAATACAAGTCGACCTATTCCATCGCTCATTTTAATCTCATCAAACTCAAAAGTAACATGCCCCTTCTTCATCGGAAATTTAGAAACTATAGCATTCCCTTTCTTTACTATTTTAACGCTACCAGTTTCTTCATTTACTACAAAACCAGAAGCATCAGAGTCAATATAAAATGCGGGTACTTGCTCTACAGCAATCTCTACACCATCAAAACCAGGAATAACATCTACCGATTTCATCAAAACAGTTCCCTTACGAGGCATTAATTTATTGTTTAACTGAATAAACTCAACCTTTAGTTCATCATTTGATATTTTTTCAGCCTTAACCCAATCTTTATACGCAACTGGTACTTCTACTTTCCATTCTTTATTAGATGCAATCTTAACAGTTTTGGAACCTAGAATTTCTTGCATAGTAATTACACCTTTTAATTCTTCATCTTCAAGCTCAATAACAACGCCATCCTGTTGAATTTCAAATTCAAAAGTCTCAAATTCTGTTTTTACTTGAATCTTGCCACTTCTTTTAGCACCAGTATTCGCAGGTATCTCAATAGAGATTGTTTCTTTTATTCCCTCTTCATTACCTTCTCCAGATACTTTATCTATATTTTCCAGGAATTGGGTTGATGGAATAACTTCCCATGCTTTATTAGAAATAATATTGAATGATATTTTAGCTCCTGCAGTTGGTACAACTTCATCATATGGAATCACTGCCAGATTCTCTTTAGAGAATTGATTAATAGTTATGATTTTCTCATAGTCCATACCTTCTGCTTTAACCGTCAATACAGCTGTACGACTAGTTTTTGCATCGTTTGGCTCAACTACGACAGAAACTTCTGCAACCAAACCACTTAGCGCACTCATTGCAGGTGTAACGACACACCATTGCTCACTACTTGTTATTGCCCATGAAACATTAGAGCTAATATTAAACACCACATTATTGGGGTTTTTAGCTAAAAAGGTATAAGATTCTAGCGCATCAACCTTTATACTAGAGGGTAATACGGGTTGGGAGTCAATTTTAAATTCTTGGCATCCAACATTTACTAATAGGAAAAGTACTAAAGCTAGTTTAGTTACTTTTGAGAATATATTAATATTTTTCATCTTGATTATTTTTAATCGTTAAACGGTAATTTACCAACCAATATTTTGAGGATTAAGGTTTTTATTTTTAAATATCTCTTCTTGAGGAAGTGGGTACAGATACATTGCATCTTTCCACACACGGCTTTTCAAAACTGTCTTTGCAAATTCAAATGACCCCTCAACGTTCTTTAGTACCTTAACTCCCATAATTACACGCTGAGTAGTGTCTCCAATTTTCCATCTTCTAATATCCCAGAAACGATGATCTTCAAATGCAAATTCGACTCTCCACTCATCTCTCAACAGCTGCATAAACTCATCATAACTGCAATTTTGCACATCTGGCATATTTGCATTCTTACGCACTTCATTCAATGCCCATAGAGCCGATTTCGATAATTCAGAATCAACATAACTCATATCAGATGGGTATGCATTAGCCATCGACTCTGCATATGTCAATAAAGTTTCTGCATATCTGTAAACTATCCAGTGGTGTTTTTTAGAAACAACATTATCAGGAGTAAAGCTTGTTGATTCTTGAATGTATTTTCTTAGAAAATACCCAGTCGGAGTCCCTCCGGCTGTTATTGCTACATCATCAAGCCCACCAATATAACTTTCAATGATTTTATCTTTAAACTTCATTCCATTTGCCAGTACAGTTCGATAAAATCGAGAATCTCTATTCTCATAAGGTCTTTTGGAATCAAAAGATGCATCATCTGTCATCCAACCTTTGTCGGTCAAAACAACCGAGTGACCATTTTTAGTACGGAAAGCATCCACAAGATTCTGGGTTGGGAACGTAGCTGTTGCAACATTCCCAGTTCTACTACCTTCAGTGAAACGAATAGGGAAGTTATTCAACTCAAAGTTTCTATTTTCTTCGTTCATCCTTAGCATTATAACCTCTTTAGATGTAGTTGTTTTTTCAAAAACATCTTTATCTAATTGGTAAATATTACCCTCGATTATATCATGGGCTGCCTTAGCGGACCTTTTCCATAACTCAGGATCCATCGTAGAGTTATGAAGCTTGCTTGCAGCATATAGAAGTGCTTTAGACTTTACAGCTTGTGCAAACCCTTTTGTAACTCTACCTGTTTGTTTCCCAAATTCTCCTTCATAAGAATCCGGCAAGACAGTAGCCGCTTCATCACACTCCTTAATAATAAATTCAATAACATCATTAAACTTTGTTTTAGGAATTGCATTTGCTTCTTCAGAGCTCAAAACCGTCAAAGGCATAGCAATATCACCATATCTTCTAGCTAACTCAAAGAAATAATGTGCACGCAACACCTTCGCTTCTTCAGGGAACTGCTCTAACTTACGCATCCAATGCTTGTAGTTTGGCTCGTATTGATATCTACTAAAATCAACATTTTTCAATTCACTAAGAAAAGAGTTTGCGGCTCTTATACCCGTATATAGATTCCAAGATGTATCAACCGTCTTAGTTGGAGACCACCCTCCATTTGTTAGATTCTTAATGTTTCCTGCAACATTCGCAAATTCAGCATCATCAGAAGCACAATCTCTCATTGCACCATCAACAGCACCAAAATCTTGAGGCATAAAAGAATATACATGAGTAAGCATACTCTCGGTTGAGTTAAAATACTTATACATATCTTCTTTTGTTTTCAGCCCATTGGTTTCATCAAAATCAAGAAAGTTGCAACTTCCAAATGAAATTGATAGCAAAAGCAATAGAACTAAATATCTATGTTGTGTAGTTTTCATATTACTATCATTTAAAAATTAAACTTAACACCTGTCCAAAAGCTTCGTGTTGATGGATATCCCATCTGCAGCTGTTCTGGATCGGTAAAGCGAATGTTATCTAAAGAAAATAGGTTATTTCCTTCCACAAAAACTTTAACATCAGCAAAACGAGTCATTTCCTTTTTAAAGGTATAAGACAATACAAGGCTTCTCAACTTAATGAATGAGCCATCTTTATACCACAATGAGTTTTGACGGTAGTTGTTTTTATTCTCTAAAGTTGTTAATCTAGGCATCGTTGCATTTTCCTTATCAGCCATAGACCATGGAGTTTCTCTGTTCAAGAAGGTTTTCGATATATTACCATTATTTACCAACGGTTTATACAATGGACTATTCAATAACGATACTGTTACACCTGTTAACCCTTGGAAATCTGCATAAACTTCAAAGTTCTTATATGCTAAAGTAAAATCGAATCCAAAATAGAATCTTGGCATACCCGATCCGAACATTTTAACAACGTCTTTTTCATCAATTACATTATCTCCATTTTGATCTTTATACTTAATATCTCCTGGTGCCACAGTCGAGAATGTTTGGCTCGGACTGTTATTAATATCCATTTGATCTTGGAAGAAACCTACAACTTCTAAACCATATTTCTGCCCCAAACGGTTTCCTTTATGGTATAGATAGTCATATTCTTGATACGCTTGATTATCATTAATTATCTTAGAAGTCAAATATGAAAAGGTACCACCAATAGCGTAACTAAAATCACCTTTTTTATCGTTCCAACGTATAGCTCCATCAAAACCTTGATATTCATACTTACCTGCATTTTGCAAACCAACACCAATACCAATAATACCTGAAGTTGAATTACTTCCTGATACTAACACATCCGATCTTTTGTCGTAGAAATAATCCAAGCCTAGTGATAAGCGACTTTTAAACAATTCCATATCAAGACCGAAAGTCGTTTTTCTAGACTTTTCTACCGTCAATCCTTCAACAGGAAGGTTTCCCTCTGAACTTCCCCAAACTTTAGAAGCATTTTCACCAAAGAAGTAATGATTCCCTCCACCATAAGAAGACCTCCAAAGTTCATGAGATAGACCACCATCCCAAGCCATCAAGCCATGCGATGCTTTTATTTTCAAATAAGAAATAACTTCATTTTCCTTTAAGAAATCTTCATTAGACACTACCCAAGCAGCAGAAACTGCCGGATAAGTGCGATATTTATCATTGTCTGGTAAATAGGCAGAGCCCGCAATATTCACAACTCCACTCACAATGTATTTATCAGCATAATTATAAGTAGCTGTAGTAACAAATGATTGATTCTTACGTGTATTATTTCTTCCTTGTCTAATCACAGACTGCAAATTATAAATAGTTGCTGCACTCACTTTATGATTATTAAAAGCTCTGTCATAAACTAACTTTGCATGAAAATCATTTCTCATTAATAATCTTTCAAATGGTTGTTTATGGCCTAACTCCTTTGAGTCTTTTCCATATACAACAGGTTTGGTAACCAAATACCCACCTTCTAATAAAGAAGGATTCGTATGCATGTATCTATACTCCTTGTGCGAGCTTTCTTGCATACCTCCTATATTATCAAAAGCAATGCCCATATTTGCAGATAAACCTTCTGTAATCACATCTAACTTTTGAGTTAAACTTAGATCTGCTAGAAGCGAACCATACATATGCCTTACATGTCCTTTATCCTTTAACAACGCAACTGGGTTCTTATCCCCATATACAGAGCTACCACCGTAAATATTGTTAGAATAACGAATAGGAAAAGCCGCCGAAGGTGTGTTGTACATTGAAGAGAATATATCATTATCTGACACCACAGAGCCATTTACTTCTTGTAACTTAGCAAGAAGCCCCACTTTCATTGAAGTTGTGTTGGTAAGGCTAACATCGAAATTTGTTCGCAAAGAAAGTCTTGTGTCTGTTGGCAACGTACTATAACGATTATCCCTAGAGTTTTCTTTCAACATAGAACGATCTCTGTAATAATTGATTGCAGTGAAGTATTTAAATCTTTCACTACCGCCTGTAAACGAAAACTTCAAATTATGGGCGTAACCTCTATTATTCAAGATGTTTCTCTTCCAATCAACATTTGGGAAGTTAAATGGATCCGAATTATTTCTTAAAGCCGCCAATTCCAAAGAATTATATCTTGCATCTAAACCATCACCCAAAAGGGCTTGATTTAAAGCATCTCCATAATCTCCTGCATTTGCAAACTTTGGACTTCTAAATTGCGTGTTGACACCAAAATTATATTCTACTGCAATCTTAGGATCACTTACAATGCCTTGTTTTGAATTAATTATCAAAACTCCATTGGCTCCTCTCATACCATATAGAGCTAAAGATGCCGCGTCTTTTAATAGGTAAATCGATTCTATTTCAATACTTGTTATATCATCTATATTTCGAGGATGGCCATCAATTAAAACCAATGGAGCATTACCATGAAAAGATAATTCCGAAAGGTTAATACTCGAATTACCTGTGCCTTGATATACATTTAAACCTGGTATTTTGCCATATAAAGATTTGGTTATATCAATTTGGGAATTACGTTCGAATATTGTTGAATTCACTCCAGAAATAGCATAACTGCTATTTTGTGGTGATACTTGTAATTCATAACCAACATTAAGTGTATCCTTCAAACTGATATTGAAGGCTGTATTAGCTTCCTGAGCTTGAACAGTCATAGAGCATCCTAATGTCAGAGAGAATATGATCTTTTTTATATTTTTCATTTTATAAAACTCTAAATATTAACATTGTGTTACCAACCTGGGTTTTGAAGCATTCCGTACTTTTTGTTGATTTCATCTTGTGGAATTGGGCTTAATAACCATTTACTATCCCAATTTTGAGCCCAGAATCGGTCGTCTAGCTTAAACTTTTCAAATGTAAAAGCAGTAGGATTATTTAAATCATCACCTCTGCTTTTTAAACCATATAGGTCTTTTTTAAAGTCTTTACTACGATTGTAACGAACTAAATCAAACCACCTAACCTCTTCGAAGCCTAACTCCAAAGCTCGTTCTATTAACAAAGCCTCACGGAATTGTTCTTTAGACATTGTGGCTGTCACTTCGCCTAATCCAACCCGAGCACGCACATCATTAACATACTTATAAGCCTGAGCATTTGGACCACTATAAACTTCATTCAACACCTCTGCATAATCTAAGTAAATCTCTGCTAAACGTATGAATGACCATTGAACTGGACGATTATTTCTATCGTTATCTTCTTGAAGCACATACTTCATTATCAGGAACCCACTACCATTTTTATAAGCAGGATGATTAACATATACAGGAGCGGCTGTTCCATTCGCATAAACATCTCCAGGGCAAGCAACATTTTCATATAACCGAGGATCTCTAGTTGGCACCATCACTTTGGTATTACTATCGTACACAAAAAACGGTTGCTTTGAAGGACGACTCCAGTCAAAATCTGAAGCAAACTCAGTACCATCTTCCCATGGGAACATATCCACATAGTTTAGTGTTGGACCTGTATAAAAACGTTGATTTATATATTGCGAATGTGTGTTTTGATTAAACCCATGACGAGTAGAAACCAACACCTCTGTGCCACCACGATCATAATAAGCACTTCTATAAGCCAATCTTCTAGCTTTATGCGAATTCTCCGTAGCCTGAGTCAATCCATAACCTCCATGCTTCTCAATACCATCCAATAATTCTTTCCCAGCCACTTGAGCAGCCTTCCATCTATCAGCACTATAATTGCCATAACAAGTATACTTATCTGCAGAAGAGTGCCATAGTTTATCTGAATTAAATGTAGGACTAGCAGCCCATTGTAATGTTTTAAATTTAATAGCCATAGCCCCAGCTTTAGTCA
This sequence comes from Bacteroides sp., assembly GCA_030151635.1. Taxonomy (GTDB): domain Bacteria; phylum Bacteroidota; class Bacteroidia; order Bacteroidales; family Bacteroidaceae; genus Bacteroides_E. The sequence continues at coordinate 9,475 of JASLDF010000208.1, forward strand.
TTCGGCCATCATCATCTGCTACTTGTTTCCATTCTAGATTAGGAATAGCCTCATCTAATAAAGCCACTATGTTATCAATAGTTTCTTGAAAGGTTATTCTAGGAAAGTTCATTGCCTCATTGACATCAATTGCGTGATTAAGCCAAGGTACCCCACCTATATACCGCATCATGTTGAAGTAAGAAAGTGCAATTAACACCTTTGCTTCTGCCGCTCTCAACTTCTTCTCTTCCGTGGTCATGTCAGGTACTTTTGATACATTTTCAATATATAACCAAGCATAACGAATAGTAGTCCAATCTGTCTCTCCACCATATAAATATGCAGAGTTTCTGTTGACACTATTTGCACTTAATGCACCATTATAATACAGCTTCATTGGGCCATCATTGATGTTATCTCTAAAGCTATTACACAAATCGGTTATTGATTCTAGTATATTAATTCCTAAACGAGGATTAGACCCATTAGTTGGCAAGCCATAAGGAACACCTTTATAGGCTTGGTTTAAAACTTTATTTGCTTCAAGAACTGAAGAGAACATTTCCTCTGTCGTTGCACCAGAACTTTCTGGTTGATCTCCTAAAAATTTATCTCCAAATTTTATTTCAGAGCATGCCCCCATTACAATGCAACACAATATAATAGCGACTTCTTTAAATCTATTTTTCATGTCTATCATTTTAGAAGTTTAGGTTTAGACCAAAACTGTAAAGTTTTACAAGTGGATAATCACCAAAATTATTGGTCACACTCTCTGGGTCAATATGTTTAAGTGGAGAGAACGTCAAAAGATTGTACCCACTAAACGTCAAACCTAGAGAGTTTATACCTATTTTTTTCAACGTGGCATTATTCACAAACTGATAACCAACCGTTAAACTCTTCAATCTAAGGTAAGATGAGTCTTTTAACCATAATGTAGAAGCTTCAGAGTTCCAGCTTTCTGAGATTTCGGAAGCTCGTGGATATTTCGCTTTTAGCTGATTTTCAGGGGTCCAAGAATCTTCATAGAAGTAAGTTAACAACCCACGTTTACCAGCATTTGTAAATGGAATTCTATACTCTAAGTCATACATTTTATCAACATTGGTTGCACCAGCCCACTGCATCGAAAATGAAAATCCTTTCCAATTGAAGCCCATATTTAAGCCTAGCATATATTCAGGGCGAGCTGCGTATCCCGTAACAAATTTATCATCGCCATCTACAATACCATCACCATTTAAGTCTGCATACATAGCATCCCCAGGATAAACCGTTTGATAGGGCTGAGGAAGCTCTGGGTTTAAGATCATCTCTCCATCGGTATCTTTGACAAAATCTGAATGTTGATACAACCTCATATATTTATATAAACCTCCCTGTCGGCCTGTAGATCCACCTGTATGATTCATATACCCATATTTCTTAGCAACTTCATCTTGGAAAATAATTTTATTCCGAGCGAATGAAACGTTGGCACTTAAATAATAATCAAAGTCATATCCAATCTTATCTCTCCAACCAAGACTCACTTCATACCCTCTATTATCTACAATTCCTAAGTTCAAATTAGGTGATGCTGTAGCAATTATGTTTGGTATAGATTGAGGAGCAATCAAAATTCCTTTTCGATGCTCCAAGAAGTAATCAAAATTTACTGATAATCTCTCTTGTAAGAATTTCATATCAACACCATAGTTCTGTTTATCGGCCGTTTCCCAAGTAACATCAGGATTACCCATTCTTGAAATACCAGCTGCTGGACTACCATTTGGATTATCAACACCAAAACTGTAGTCACCGCTTCCCGTCCATACAGCAGGCATATACATGAAACGAGTGTTAATACCTTTATCATTACCTACTCTACCCCATGAAACACGGAATTTTAAGTAATCAATGACATTTTGATTTTCCATAAATTTTTCTGCTGTCATAACCCAACCCGCAGAAACTGCTGGAAACAATCCAAACCTATTTTTACCAGGAGCAAAGTTTTCAGATCCATTATACCCCATGTTCACATCGAACATGTATTTACCAGCATAACTCCATGATGCTCTACCTACTAACCCAATGTAGTTACGAGGAATGTACGTAAACGCCCCTGGATAATAATTTCTTGATTGATTATAAAGCATTAAGCCAGACACCTTATGATATCCAAATGAGCGATCGTAATTCAATCGTCCTTCCAAGTACCAATTTTGTCCCCTACCATGCGATTCTGAATAGTTCAAAGGTGTTTCTGCACCCCTAGGAGTAAAAATATATGTTTTATCATATTCCGGATCCGTCTCTGGCATTAATCCATTGGTTTCAAAATACGATTTATAATAGACTGTTTGACTCTCTACTCCACCACCTTCACGTCTTTTGTCTAGAACAAATTGATTATCATAAGCTCCTTTAATTGAAGCACTAAGTCCTTTTGTTATAAAGTCGAGTTTCTGTGTCAAATCTAAATCTAAGTTCAGTTTTGTATTGTAATTCTGAGTATATCCATGACCATAAAACACAAACATACCATCACGTAAAACCTCACCTAAAGGAACTATATCTTGTGGCACATTAGTACGCACACCATTCACAAAACCAGGACCAGCAAAAGGATGTGACCAAATTTGAGCAATAACCCAAGGGTTCTGGTCTTGTCCTGTTCCCGAAACCACGTTTAAAGGCTCTCTTGTTTTCCCTAAATTACCACCAATGCCAAGTTTCATTGTGGTTGTATTGGTTAACTTTGCATCAATATTAGCTCTGTAATTATACCTATCATATCTAAAGTTATTATCATAACTCTGGCCTGGCAAATCTTTTAACAGTCCATTCTGATAAAGATATCCAACAGATACGAAGTATTTTACACGATCCGTACCTCCTGAAATATTAACGTTATTTTTACTTTGCAAAAACACCTTATTAAAGATATAGTTACCCCAATCCATACTTGGATACATCATAGGATCCGAACCAGTTCGGTAAGCTTCAATCTGTTCTCGGGTAAATAATCGCTTTGGATCAGAAATGCCATCTTGGTCCATCTTCATATTCCAAAATTTAGCAAATTCATAACTTCCTGTTTGTTTAATCAAAGAAATAGGTTGTTGCAAATCCATAGATGTACTTACGCTAATCTTAGCTTTACCTTCAGTACCACGACGTGTAGTTACAAGAACAACACCATTTGCACCACGAACACCGAAAACAGCTGTTGATGAAGCATCTTTCAATACAGAAACGCTCTCAATTTCATTGGGATCAATTTGAGAAAAATCTCGCTCAACACCATCAACAAGAATTAATGGTCTAGACAAGTTATCACTTAATGAACCTGATCCACGAACAAAAATTGAAGCAGCATCTTTTCCTGGTTGTCCACTTGATTGAACAGAAGACACACCTGCCATAGAGCCCGCAAGTACATTCGTTATATTGGCTGCAGGAGATTTTATTAATTCCTTTGTATCCATCGTTGCCATTGCACCAGTAATCGTAGCTTTACTTTTTGTACCATACGCAACCACTACAACCTCATCTAATAATTTAGAGTCGTCAACTAATGTGACATCTAGCACGGTTTTGCTACCAATTAAGATTTCTTGAGTTTGGAACCCAATAAAAGAAAAAATCAAGACTGATTTTTTATTGGGAACGCGGATTTCATAATTACCATCAATGTCTGTTATGACACCAATACTGGTTCCCTTGACACTTACATTTGTCCCAGGAATCCCCTCTTTCGTATCATCAATAACCCTACCTTTTACCACAAACTCCTGCTCAACTTCTAACGTAGAAGCTGAAAGAGAATTAGCAGTACATAGCAAGATTATAAGAAGAGTAATTTTCCATAGAGAAAATTGTTTTCTCATAATAATAGTTTTAAATGGTTAATAAATTATGGTGCTAAAATACCTCTTTATAATAATGCTTCATGTTCAATTTCCACTATTCATCATCCATTTTAGTCCAATAGAGCGCTTTGTAGCAAATAATATACATTTATAACGATTTGTACACATTATTATCAGCATTTACCCAATAGGTGTACATTAAAGAAAATTTTAACCTATATTTAAACTCAGATTATCGCTATGAACAAACAAAAATTGATGTTAAAAACACATTTCAGAGTCATTTTATACATCCTACTTCTAGGAGTAAGCCCAGACCTTTTAGCAACATCTGCTAATTACTATTTTAAAATATTATCCGTAGAAGATGGGTTGTCTAGTTCGAAAGTTAAATCAATTTGTATTGACCATAAAGGATATATGTGGATAGCTACTGATTGGGGATTAAATCGGTATGATAAAGATCAGATGATTCAATTTGAAAGTAATCCTGAAATGCCGAATCAACTCCCATCAGATGGTATCTACTTTATCACAAAAGACAAAGCTAATAATTTATGGATTGGTACAGCGAATGGACTAGTTAGATATATTTACGAGGATGAGACATTCCAGAAAGTAATAGTCAATAAGAAATCTCTTCAAGTTATGTCAAGTCTAGAAGTAGAAAAAGGCATTATCTTTGGAGGAATTGGTGAGCTATACTACTATTCTTTTAATGATATGAAAGTAGAAACACTCCCGATGGAGGGTTTAAAAACCATCTATAATGGATTCATAAATCTTATTAGATACGATTCCCAGACAATTTTAATAAATACACGTTGGCATGGTCTTTATAGCTATAATTTACAAACTCATGCCATAGAAAAGCTTACGAATATTCAAGCAAAAAACATCTCTTCAATCTATGTTGACACAAGCGGATTGTTGTGGATTAGTGATTATGGCAAAGGACTTTCTTGCTATGAAAACTACAGATTAAAGCATCAGTTTACAACTCAAAATTCAGACCTAAATTATGACGTTATTCTCGATATTATTGAAAAAGATAACGCCCTATGGATAGCTACCGATGGAGGTGGAATTAATATTTTATCATTAGATAAATTAGAATTTAAAAAACCATTAATAAATTCTGGAGACTACTCGTCTTTCCCATCCAAAAGCGTATTCTGTCTATACAAAGACACTTATAATAATGTTTGGGCAGGCACTATTCGTGAAGGCTTAATAGGATTAAGATCTGTTTCAGCAAAATCATATCGAGGAGTCCCCTTCATGAATCCATATGGGTTGAGCCACCATACTATTAACTGTTTTTATCAAGAGTCTGAACATACTATTTGGATAGGTACAGATGGTGGTGGAGTTAACAAGTACGATACTCAGAGTGAGTTATTTGAACACTACCCTGCATTGATAAACGACAAAATAGTATCAATTGCAGCCTATTCTGAAGAGTATCTACTGCTATCATCTTTTAATAATGGACTTATTCTGTTTAACAAACGAAAAGGAACCACAAGCACTTTTGAGTTATTTAATGATACAAGCCAAAAAAGCTTTGTCGAGGGTTATTCCATTTTTCTATCACAAATAGACGAAAATCATATACTACTTAGTGGAGAACAACTATTTATCTTAGATACACGAACCAACGAAGTAAATGTCATAGCGTCTAAAGGAAGTGAGTATCTAAGAAACTCTCCTCAAATCAAGAAAATAAACAAATATAATAGTGCAATACTTGATAAGTACTCTGTTTTGATGTTCAATGCCAAATCGAATACGATTCTTCCTATATATCAAGGTAATAATGAAATTATAGATGCTTCAATAGATTCGAAATTCAATATATGGCTTGCCACAAGAGAAGGGCTATTTAAATTTGACGCAACTACTAAAACATCTATTAAAATATCAACTGATTTATTTACAGGAGTTAAAAGCGTAGTTTGTGATAAAAACGACAATATTTGGATTGGTACAAACTCCAATTTACTTTTTCTATACCTACCACAAACCAATCAATTTTCTATTTTTGATGAAGCCGATGGCGTTATTAAAAACGAATACTTATTTGGAGCTAATTTATGTGCAAGCAATGGAGACATTTACGTTGGTGGTACCTCTGGGCTAACAAGAATTGAAGCCAATATTCCTTTCTTAAAAAAGAGCCAAGGAGAACTCATTCTCGAGGAAGTCTTTTTAGATAATAACCCTATAGCACACTCTAGTAAAGACTTTAAAATCAAAGTTCCTTCGACATTTAGCAACCTAAAGTTTAGAGTAACTGTTTCACTTGAGGATATTTTCACAAAACAGCTCTTCAAATATAGAGTCTATAGAAATAATCAATTAATTAGTGAATCAAATTCACTAACGCACAGTTATCAATTCAACAATGCCACTCAAGGTATTTACCAGATAGATGCCACATATATTATGGCAAATGGAGAATGGGGACACTATGCCCACATTGCAACAATCGAAGTACTACCTCCATGGTGGAAAACATGGTGGTTCTATACACTATCAACAATCGTTATTCTCGCACTTCTAATAATCTATATTGCTTGGTTTAAAAGGGTACAAATAGCAAAGAGAATAGAAGAGGTTGAAAGCCTTAAGAACACCATATACGAGGAGAAAATCCGCTTTCTTATTAATATGAGTCATGAACTAAGAACTCCTTTAACTCTTATGTATTCTCCTTTAAAGCGTGTCTTATCTGGGCAATATGACTCCACTGAATATATGGATATATTTAAATCAATTTTCTCACAAACCTCACAAATGAAAGATACTATTGACTTAGTTCTTAAATTAAAGAGAGTAGAAGATGGAAAAGAGGTACTCTCATTGTCCAATCATAATTTTAACAACTTTATAAAGGAGTGCACCAACCAATTCCTTTTGGAGTTTGCTGATAAAAACATAACAATACTTTTTGAGCTCGATAATCAAATTGGAATTAATACTTTCGATAAAGCCAAATGCTTATATGTCGTACAGAACTTTCTAATTAATGCACTCAAATTTAGCGAAGAGAACACGACTGTGACCATCAGAACAATCTATATTAAAGCATCTAAAATAGTTAGACTTGAAGTTCAAGACGAAGGTAAAGGGTTAGATAATATAGATACCGAACAACTTTTCGAAAGATACTACCAAGGGAACCACGACAAACCTGGTAGCGGAATTGGCCTTGCTTATGCTAAATCATTAATTGATTTGCACCAAGGTATAATTGGTGCAATCAACAACACAAAAGGAGCCACTTTTTACTTCGAAATACCATATAAAAAAGCTTCCAGCGAAACTCTGAACAACTCAATTGAGATTACCCAGCCCACAAGTGAGTATGAAGACTTAAAAAAATACACAATCCTCGTAGTTGAAGATGTAGCAAATATGAAAAAGCATATTACAGACCTTTTATCACAATATTTTGACAAGGTATACACAGCCTCCGATGGAAAAGAAGGATTAATTGTAGCGAATCAATATTATCCAGATATAATATTAAGTGACATTATGATGCCCAGGATGAATGGCTTCGAGCTTTGTAGTTCCATTAAAAACAATAAAAATCTAGCACATATCCCAGTCATTTTATTAACTGCTTTCTCTGACGAATTAAACCTCTCCAAAGGTTATAGCCAGGGAGCCGATTTAATATTGTTCAAACCATTTGATGACCAAGTGTTACTGTCGTCAATTAGCAACCAATTAAATCTTAGGAAACAAATAAAAGACTTCTATCATAACTCAAACCATCTTATACTAGAAGAGAACCTAAATAACGCTGATGAAGCATTCATAAAATCATTCGACAATATAGTTACCAAACACCTATCAAATACAGAACTTGATGTACCACTTATTATCAATGAATTAGGAGTTAGCAGATCTCTTCTTTTTAATCGCATTAAGCAACTAACAAATAAAGGCATCGTTGAATATATTAATGACAAGAGAATTGAGAAAGCTAAACATTTATTAGAAACGACCTCAGAGAGTATACAGGAAATCTCATTAAAAGTGGGTTTCAATTCGGCTAGATACTTTAGTAGAGTATTTAAAAAAGCAAATGACCTTTCGCCTCAAGAGTATCGTACAAAGCTAAGGAATTAAGAAAAGTGATACTTGTCTGTGTGTGCTAACTAAATTAATAGGCAACTATTATTCTTCTCCACAAGAAGACAGGGTTACCTTACTAAGAGAACACAGTTCTCTTTGAAAGAAGACACGCTCTTCTCCCTATGATAAAAAACTTAATTCTTGAACATAAAAAAAGTCGCCGAATCTTATTAGAAACGGCGACTTAGAGTATTGTTATAATTTCTTGTATTTTATTTAATAGAGCTTACATAAGTAACAAGACTATCACTTTTCAAAGGTTTAAAAGCTGGAGCTAAAATCGCATCGTAAGCTTTTTTATTCCTCAAAATAGCAAGTGCCTCTTCTACCTCTCTATCCGTTTTAAGACGTTCAATTGTAGAACCCTTTTGGTAATAGTAACGCTTAATAATTTCCATTGAAATAAACTCACGAATAGGCTCTGCAAACGTATCTAAATCTTTATTTAAGTTGTGAGACAGTTTGTTTTTAAGTGCTTCAAACTCTTTTTCCGAACCTTCTAGGTATCCTTCAAACTCAGCAATTTCTTTCAAGCTAGCAAGTACTTTCTCACTTTGAACATCATACGTAAAGTCTGCAGTTTCCACTTTTTTCTTAAAGTCTGCATAATCTGCGTCAGTAAGCTTAAAATCAAAAGCACTTGGAATAGTTGGATGTTTCAAGCAATAATCAGTAGCATAATCAAATATCTGATTTTCATTAATCAGATAAAACAACAAGTTTGGAAGTTTTTCAGGCTTCACTTCAACATCAGGCATAATACCTGCACCGTCTTTCACTTCTCTACCTATTGATGTGTTAAATACCGTCAATAAGCTATCCGGTACTTTAGATACGCTTCCGTCTGCATTTCTATGGCTATAATCAATAGCTTGTACACAACGACCACTAGGGATGTAGTATTTCGCTGTTGTTAACTTCATGTTTGCTCCGTAAGGCAATGGACGTGGAACTTGAACCAATCCTTTACCAAATGTATTTGTACCTAACACAACCCCTCGATCAAGGTCTTGAAGAGATCCAGCAAGAATCTCGGCAGCCGATGCTGTCGCTCCACTTACAAGAATGACAATAGGCATTTCCGTATCAAGTGGTTGATTGTTTGTTTTATAAGTACTTGAAGCCTGTGGTATTTTACCTCTCGTTGTTACTACAATTTTATTCTTTGGAACAAACATATTGATAATATCAACAGCCTCATCAAGTAAGCCGCCACCATTACCTCTAAGGTCGATAATTAGCGATTCAATTCCTTGTGATTTTAAATCTACGAATGCACGTTTAAAGTCAGCAGCTGGAGTACCAGAGAAGCTTACTAGCTCAATATATCCGGTTTTCGTATCAGTCAATGTACCGTAGTAAGGAATGGTAGGCAATTGAATAGATCTTCTAGTAATTTTAAAGTCTCTCGGTTTTGTTTCACCAGGACGTTGTACTTTCAACACAAAGCTAGTACCCACTTCACCACGAAGCATATCACTTACTTGTTGATTATTTTTATCTTTCAATGAAGCTCCATCAATTTCCAATAGGATATCTCCTACCTTAAGGCCCACCTCTGCTGCAGGCATACCTTCATAAGGTTCTGCAATGGTAGAGTGTTTCTTTTTGATGTTATACGAAATAACAGAACCAATACCTCCATATGAACCTTTAATCATTTGTTCTAACTGACTTTGTTCATCAGCAGGGTAATACTCAGTATATGGATCTAATGAATATAGCATGGCATCGATGCCCTTTTTAATGGTAACATTCGCATCAATTGAATCAACGTAAAGAATGTCTAGTTCCTTTACGATTGAGTTGAATATTTCCATGTTTTTAGCAACCTCGAAATCATGTTTTTTATTTCCTTTAAAGGAAAGCGTAATCACTACCACTGCTACTAACACAACAGAGTATAGTATGTTATTAAATCGTTTATTTTTCATCGAATAACTATTTTATCGGGTATCTATTTTACAATGCCCTTTATTTCTTCTTTAATTTTATCCCAAGTGTCACGGAATAATGTAGTACCAATAACTTCAATTACGTATCCCGACAACAAAGAACCTAATTTAGCACATTTTTCGAAATCATAGTTGTTTATGTAGCCATAAAGAAAACCTGCAGCAAAATAATCGCCTGCACCTGTCGTATCAACAACCTTACAGTTTGGTCGTGCATCAACGTGGTAAATATTTCCTTCATTCATTACATAAGAACCTTGTGAACCAACTTTAACAACAGCAATCTCGCACATTGTTGCAATATACTTCAACGCCTCAAGACTATCGTTTGTTTTTGAAAAAGCGAAAGCTTCTTCTTCATTCGCAAAAACAATGTCAACATAGTTCTCAACTAAAAAATGGAAGAAGTCCAAGTCTTCAGCTACAATATTATAACTTGCAAGATCAATACAAACTTTAAGATTCAATTCTTTAGCAAGTTTAACAGCCTTTAGAATTAAATCATGGTTTTGAACTAAATATCCTTCTATATATAATATTTGATAGTCGGAATAATCTGATTCCTTAATATCATTTTCGTTTAAGTTAGAAGCAGCACCTAAATGAGTACCAAAAGTACGTTCCCCATCGGCAGAAATAAAAGTAGATGCAACGCCCGAAGCAATGTTATCATCATACATTAGGTGAGATTTAATGCCACGATCATTAAAAGTCATCTCAAAAAACTCTCCATAAGAGTCTTTTCCTATCTTTCCGATGAAACCAACAGGAGCACCAAGCGTCGCCAATGCCTTAATTGTGTTCGCCGCGGAGCCTCCGGTAGCGATAGAAGGATTCATTTTGGAAAATATTTTATTAATTTCTTGAAATTTTTTCGAGTCTATAAGTTGCATGCTACCCTTAGGTAAATTAATGGAAGTCAATATATTATCATCATCTACCTTAACCAAAACATCAACTAAAGCATTACCCAGCCCAATTATTTTATTCATTTTTGATTATTTTTCTTACAAAGATATTGCATATTTCAAAAATTCCTATTACTTTTGCAACGCATTTGATAAGAAAAACAATTCTTCCTTAGCTCAGTTGGTTAGAGCATCTGACTGTTAATCAGAGGGTCCTTGGTTCAAGTCCAAGAGGAAGAGCT
>JASLDF010000214.1 GCA_030151635.1 Bacteroides sp.
AATGGAACCTCGTTTCTTAAATGTAAAGGTGATATTAGTCAAGAGTTTTGCTCGTATTCATGAAACGAACCTGAAAAAGCAGGGGATGTTGGCCATCACTTTTGCGAATCCTGCAGATTATGATTTAATCCAAGAAAAAGATAAACTATCAGTCTTAGGGTTAAAAGATTTCCAACCAGGAAAGAACTTGAAGGTTATTGTAGAACATCCTGATGGTAAAACAAATGAATTTGAAGTTAAACACACGTATAATCAGTTGCAAATTGAATGGTTTAAAGCTGGTTCTGCCTTAAATGTAAAATAGATATGAAGAACAAAATATGTAAAGATAGCAATGGCAAGTTAATCGTTCCAAATCATCCTGTTATTCCTTATGTTGAAGGGGATGGTGTAGGGGTGGACATTACGGGTGTAATGATTGCTGTGGTTGATGAGGCTGTGAAGAAAGCTTATAATAGTGAACGAAAAATTGAGTGGTTGGAAGTCCTTGCTGGCGAGAAAGCGTATAATCAAGTGGGAACTTGGTTACCAGAAGCAACACTTCTATCTTTTAAAGAATTTCTTGTTGGAATTAAAGGCCCGTTAACAACCCCGATTGGAGAAGGAATGCGCTCTCTGAATGTGGCTCTTCGTCAAGAATTAGACTTGTATGTTTGTTATCGCCCTGTACGTTGGTTTGAAGGGATTGAAACTCCTGTAAAAAGACCAGACTTGGTTGATATGCATATTTTCAGGGAGAATACGGAAGATATTTATGCAGGTATAGAGTGGGAGATGGGAACTCCTGAAGCAAAGAAATTCTATAAGTTTATTCATGATGAACTGGGTGTTTCAAAAGTTCGTTTCCCAGAGTCTTCTTCTTTTGGTGTTAAGCCAGTTTCGAAAGAAGGTACGGAACGTTTGGTTCGTGCTGCTTGCCAATATGCAGTTGATCATAATCTTCCTAAGGTAACGATTGTTCATAAAGGAAATATTATGAAGTTCACAGAGGGCGGATTCCGTAAGTGGGGATATGAACTAGCAGAACGTGAATTTGGTGATTATATCAAGTCTGGTAAACTTGTTATAAATGATAATATTGCTGATGCCTTCTTACAAAACACATTGCTTAAACCTAAAGATTATAGTGTGATAGCTACTCTTAACTTAAATGGAGATTATGTGTCAGATCAATTAGCTGCAATGGTTGGTGGGATTGGGATTGCTCCAGGTGCCAATATTAATTATAAAACGGGTACGGCTATTTTTGAGGCAACTCATGGTACTGCTCCAACAATGGCTGGACAAAATAAAGCAAATCCTAGTTCTATCATTCTTTCATCTGTGATGATGTTGGAGTATATGGGCTGGAATGAGGCTGCCGATTTAATTACTAAAGCCATGGCGGCTTGTTATAAAACGGGAAGAACTACTTACGACTTAGCTCGTTTTAGAGAAGACTCTAATGTACTTACTACTTGCGGTTTTGGTGAGGAAATTATTAAAGAAATTAATACCACTAAATTATGAATCAGATGAAAAAGGATTTTATGATATTTAGCCTTTCTGAGAAAATGAAGGAGGCTACAAAGATTGATAGTGATCTTTTCAAAAAGTATGATGTTAAGCGTGGTTTGAGAAATGAAGATGGTTCGGGTGTTTTGGTTGGACTAACACGTATTGGAAATGTGATTGGTTATGATAGAACACCGGATGGAAAAATGAAGCCAGCTCCTGGTCAGCTTTTTTATCGAGGTTATAATATTGATGATATTGCTCAGGCAGTTATTAAAGAGAAACGCTTTGGTTTTGAAGAGGTGGCTTACCTATTGCTTTCTGGTGAATTGCCAGATAAGTCTCAACTGGAAGATTTTAAATCTCTTATCAGTAGAAATAGAGCTCTTGAACACGCAACTTGTATGAATATTATCGAATTGAAAGGTACGGATGTCATGAATATTTTGGCACGTAGCGTCTTGGAGTTATATACATATGATGATAATCCAGATGATACGTCTAGGGATAATTTGATGAGACAGAGTGTGGATTTAATTTCAAAGTTTCCAACTATTATTGCTTATGCCTATAATGTATTGCGACATGAAACTTTTGGAAGATCACTTCACATTCGTCACCCGAAAGAAAACCTTTCTGTTGCAGAGAACTTCTTATTCATGTTGAAGAAAGATTATACAGACCTCGATGCTCGTACATTAGATTTGCTGTTGCTGCTTCATGCAGAACATGGCGGAGGTAATAACTCTACATTCTCGGTTCGAGTAACTTCTTCTTCAGGTACGGATACTTATTCTTCTATTGCTGCAGGGATAGGGTCGCTAAAAGGACCTTTACATGGCGGTGCAAATATTCAAGTTGTGGATATGTTCCATCATCTGCAAGAGAATATATCAGACTGGACAGATATAAAAGAAATAGATGCCTACTTTGAGAGAATGTTGAAGAAAGAGGTATATGATAAATCTGGTTTACTCTATGGAATTGGACATGCCGTTTATACCTTATCGGATCCACGTGCTCTTTTACTAAAAGAGTTAGCTAGGGATTTAGCGAAAGAAAAAGGAAAGGAAAAGGAATTTGCTTTCTTAGAGTTATTGGAAGAGCGAGGTATTGAAACCTTTGGTCGCATAAAAGCGAATGGCAAAACAGTATCTAGTAATGTTGATTTTTATTCAGGCTTTGTTTATGAACTTTTAGGGCTATATCGCGAAATCTACACTCCATTATTTGCAATGGCTAGAATCGTGGGTTGGTGTGCTCATCGTAATGAGGAGTTAAGCTTCTCGGGAAAACGAATAATAAGACCTGCATACAAAAATATTCTAGAGACTCAAGAGTATGAGCCATTGGTGAAACGATAAGTTTTATTTTAATATTTTAGTTGTTATATAAGAGAGGAGGGTTTTAGCTTGCTGAATTCTCCTCTTTTTTTTATTAAAGAAAAAGGTCGAGCAATACATTTGGATAGTATGCCCGACCTTATAAATTATTTTATCGTATAATTTAAATATTCAAAAAGTTCGAATTAAATAGACAATTCTGAAAGAACTTGAATTAGTTCTTTGTTGATTGGTTTGTCGTTTTTAATTGCTTTGCGGATTGGTACATAAACGACGTGATCGTTTTCAATACCAATCATCACGTTATGATAGCCTTCAATTAGTGCATCAATAGCGGCTACTCCAAGTCTACTTGCTAGAATTCTATCGTTTGCACTAGGACTTCCACCACGTTGTAAGTGTCCTAAAATAGTGACCCTAACATCATATTGAGGGTATTCATTTTTAACACGTTCTGCTAAATGCATTGCTCCACCAGTAATTTCACTTTCGGCAACCAAAACGATGCTACTTGTTTTAGATTTTCTAAATCCATTGCTAATTAAAGCTTCTAGTTGGTCATCTTTAGTACTTAATTCTGGAATAATAGCCGCTTCCGCACCAGCTGCAATAGCACCATTTAATGCTAAGAAACCAGCATCTCTACCCATTACTTCCACAAAGAATAGTCTTTCATGAGATGAGGCTGTATCTCTAATTTTATCAACAGCATCAAGAATAGTATTCAGAGCTGTATCGTAACCAATAGTTGTGTCTGTACCAAAAAGGTCATTGTCGATTGTTCCCGGAAGACCAATACAAGGAATG
>JASLDF010000211.1 GCA_030151635.1 Bacteroides sp.
AGTGGCAAAGAGTATTTCAATTTAATAATATGATTAGAGATTACAGTAGCGGGCACTGCTTTGGATTTTCACCAAATTCCCTTTTATGAAACAGTCGAAAGACATATTTCATCACCAAACGATGCAAAGGTATAATAAAACCATAAATATTAACTAAATTTTTCTTTAATATTTTTAGCATTTAATAAGAGAATGTATTTTTACATTAAATCATAAATAATTCGAATATGGCTATTCACAACTATAATAAATTCTTAATTGCAGCTGCTAATTCTGGAGCGGGCAAGACAACATTAACTTTGGGCTTGATTCGAGCTTTAAAACGAAAAGGAAAGAAAGTACAACCTTTCAAATGTGGTCCAGATTATATTGATACAAAACTTCATGAGTTGGCTTCTGGAGAAAAAGCCGTTAATTTGGATTTATATCTCTCTTCACAAAACCATGTTAAGTCTTTGTTTCAAGATTACTCTGCTCGAGCTGATGTTTCGGTTGTCGAGGGGGTTATGGGGTTGTTTGATGGCTATGATAAAATGAAAGGTAGCGCTTCACAAGTTGCCGAAGCTATTGATAGTCCTATTGTTTTAGTGGTAAATGCTAAAGCAACAGCTTATTCTGTGGCTGCTTTACTCTATGGATTTAAGAATTTCTATAAATCGGTGAATGTTGTTGGCGCTGTTTTCAACTTTGTGGGTTCGGCTTCACATTATCAGTTTTTAAAACAAGCTTGTGAAGACGTAGGAGTAACTCCATTGGGGTATTTACCCAAAAATGAAGATTTAGTGATTCCTTCTCGTCATCTTGGGTTAATGACAGATAATATGGAGGCACTGCAGCATACAATAGACTCTGTAGCCGATGAAATTGAAAAAACCGTAGATATCGACAAGCTTTTAGAAATAACGACTTGTACAGAAAATTTAATTCAACAAGAAGAAGCTCCTCGAACAAGTAATCTGAAAATTGCAGTAGCTCGTGATGAGGCTTTTAATTTTATGTATGAAGCTAATATTTCAGCATTGAAGCAATTAGGAGATGTCTGCTTTTTTAGCCCAATTCACGATGACGAACTTCCTTCTAATTGTGATTTAGTTTATCTACCTGGTGGATACCCTGAATTATATGTAAAAGAGTTAAGTTTGAATACAAGTATGAAAGATAGTATCAAAGCGTACGTAGAGTCAAATGGGAAATTATTTGCAGAGTGTGGTGGAATGATGTATATGTCTTCCTCAATTCAAATCTCTGAATATGATACGTACGAAATGGTGGGTGTTTTTAAGCAGGTAGCATCTATGGTTCCTATGAAACTAAAGTTGGGTTACCGATATTTTACTACTCAGTCTGGTGATGTTATGAAGGGACATGAGTTTCATTATTCTCATATTGAATCGGATCTACCTTCTACTGTACAACAATTTGGTGCCAAGAAACAAGAAGTGGATACAAAGTTGTTACGTTATAAAAATGCTATTGCTGGTTATACCCATCTATATTGGGGAGAAACGAATAATCTGTTGAATCTATTTAAAGACATTTGATATGGCAGTAAGAATTTATACTAAAGGAGGAGATAAAGGGAAAACTTCAATTCATGGAGGAGAACGAGTTGATAAAGACGATATTCGTATTGAAGCTGTTGGAACCCTTGATGAATTAAATAGCTATATCGGAGTGGTTCGGTCTGTTTTATTAGCCAATGATGAAAGGCATCAGTTGTTATTTCAAATTCAACGAGAACTGATGGTTGTGATGTCTTTAGTGGCAACTCCCGCATCTATTCGTAATCAAAATCCAAATATATTTCAAACAGAATTAATTGCTGTTTGCGAAGAATCAATCGATTTAATGGTAGAACAAATGCCTGAAAATGATTATTTTATTTTACCAGGAGGAACACCTTTGTCTGCTCATCTGCAATATGTTCGAACAATTACCAGAAGGGCAGAACGAAGATTGGTTACATTAAATAAAATGGACGAGGTTCCTGTAGAGATTATGAAATTAGTGAATCGTTTATCTGATTTATTCTTTACAATGGGGCGTTTTGAAATGCTTTCTCAAGGAGCAGAAGAGGAACGTTGGCATCAGTTTCTTTATAAGAAAAAAAGAAAAGAATAGCTTAAATATCTACTTATAATAAGTGAGTTGTCTTTCTTTTATGCAGATTTAGCAAATCATTTTTTACCTTTGCAACAGATGTAGTCCAATTTTCAAAATTAAATTACGCCTATGATAAATAAATATACAATGTTATGTTCCATGTATCGCTACGAGCCTTTAAGTGCTACGTGGAGCGATAAGAAAGTGGAAGCTGAATTCATGGATATGTTATCGGCAAAAAACTTTATTACACGAGCAATTGTAAAGCGGGATGTTTTGAAAAAGTATAATATTGTTGATAAAGATTCGTGTCTATCGGCTGTTAGAAAATTATTCAGTCAGTCGGCAATGGGTGAGCCTGAAATTTTGATGCTATATCAAATTTGGAATCGCTATGATGAGACACTCGATCGTAAGACGATTCTGAAGGCTTTGGAAGAGGAGTTTGATTTCCAGAATATTCTTAGTTTTTACTATGAAAATGTTTCTGAATTAGTGCCTTTGCATGTAGCTCCCACCGAGTATGTAGCACAAATAAAAGCCAGTATTCTAGAGCTGTTTGATACAAATCAAATAGATTTTTATATCGAGTTCTTCAAAACATACAACTGGTTATTACGAATTGTAGAACAGAATCTTTTTATTGGTTATGATGTAGCCCGTTCGGTTCAAATCATAACACAGGCAAATACAGCAGGTTTTATTACCGATAGTGAGTGTGATGGATATCTAAACGAAATTGGTGCACACGTAGAAAAACGTTTTTTCTCGTGGGAACAATATTTGGGTAGTTGTTTACTTGGAAAGATTTTTGACACTTTTGGTGGTGCTATAAAGAGTACTACAGTTTTGAAAGAGAGTAGTTTTATTAATGCTACTTATGGAATTGCTAATGCTCAAAATGCGTTACTGCTTCAATCTAAATTGTGGATGAATAGTGATTTAAAGGGTTTTTCCAATGTGTTGGACAGACACTTTCATTTTGGTGTGCATGAGGATGAATCTTATCTTGATAACTTTGAGTTAAAAGAGGACGAGAAAGACGCCATTGCTTTATTCAAAAAGGTTGTATTTGAACCTGCAATTGATCTTGGGGTAGGGTGCTACTTTGCTTCTTATTACGAGAAAGGTAATTTTTACCATCCAATGATGGCTGTAGGCAAGCGTTTTCTATTTTGGGATGTTATTGATCGAAGAAACCAAAAGTTTACAATCGACACAGCGATAGATGAAGTTCCGTTTTTAATGACGAATCAGGCTACCTTTACTAATAAAGCAGTTTATATTTTCGAACGAAAAATATTGATAAAGCGTGATTTAATTCCTTTTAAATGGGAAGATGTGAAGTTTACTTTCAAAGTAGGGCATTCGTGTGAATTTATTAATGTTTATATAAATGGACATAAAGCTGGTTATCTTCCATTATACCCAGCGCGTGTAGGTATTCTTAAGGATATAGATAGGATTGGAATGAAGGATACTCGATTGAATGAGCTATTTGA